>CBHTVU010000022.1:0-27571 GCA_966096785.1 uncultured Gammaproteobacteria bacterium
ATTGCTTAAGCTCCGGGTCAAAAAACCAAATGCAACTTATATCGCGTGGGTCGCGCCGGAAAACTAATTCAAGTTTCTTTCCTGTATCTGGATCTGAAAGGCCAATCCAAGGACGTAGCGCTTCCGCGTAATAACTCATCCCATCGATAGTTACACCGAACGTTTGAACTGTGCGTCGGAATGATGGGAGAAAGTCCAACAAAGCTGTCATGCGATCAGCAGGACGCGGTGGTAAACCTACACCATGAATTTCACCGTTACCGAAAATACCAATTTCCCATTTCCGAGCAGGGGTCATACCGATGCTTGAATGAAGGCGCTGGTGATAAACTTTACAAATCAAAGTTACCAACCATGTCTCAAACTCGGATTTCGTCATAGTTGCATGCTTCTCAGCATCGTAACCCTCTCGATGCTTTACCGAAGAAAACGTAGTACCGGGAAGATCATGAATTTCTCGCAACAGCGTACCTAACAACCTCTCAATGTGCCCGCCGTAACGAGGTTGCTTAACTGGTCTAAATTCCAAGCTAATTCCGTAAGCAAGGCATGACCGCTGGAAATTATTTGAACGAAAATCAGCCCCATTATCGACATGAATTGTTTTAGGAATTCCCCACACGGGCCATTGGGCATCAACATTATGCAGCAACAGCCACTCTTCTTTTGGCAAAATGAAATTTGCAACGCACATTGCAACGGAGGTTTCGGATGGAGGATCAAATGATAAATAGTAGCCTGCGATCATTCGCGTATGTACATCAACAGCTAACGTAATCCATGGCCTGCCAATTGGTTTTCGGTAAATATCATCGACAAGAATAATGTCCGCAGGAGTGTGATCAATCTGGACGACCGATAGAGGATAATCAGCATGGGGAAAACTACCAGGAACTGGAGCAAACTTATTCTGCGCCTTTTCTCTAAAGCCTCTTGCCCGTAACCTATCTCTCTCAGATATTTTGGTTATCCTTGATCGCACAGTCATATGGGATGGAGTCTGGATACCACGCTCATTGCAACGCCTTAAAACCTCAATAACTGCTTTTTTAACTGTAGGTCTTTGTGGTGTTAGGTAATACTCACGAATAACTTGCTGAATCACATCGTCAGCTTCTTTTGGGATACGGGAATTTCCTTCTTTCCAACCTCTCTTAAGAGGGATTAACGCAGTAACTGACCCATAAGCATTAAATCGTTTGAGCCATCGATATAAAGTAGCCGTATCAACACCCACATTTTTGGCACGATGCTCCGCTTCGTCACGACCAATATGAAGCTTTCCAATCAACGGACTAATCGCAGCATAACGTTGCTGGGCAACACGCCAATCATCATCCGCTATGTCAGCCAGATCCTGCGGTATTTCGTTTAAAGATGTGGATATTTCATTGGTCACATTTCTTAATTCACCAATTCTCAAAGGAACGCTACGCCCGGTCTGGACATCAATTCCAATCACCGACTCAAAATCTATAATCTCAGCGATGCGATAAACCACATCATCTTTCTGAACTAGAGCACCGATATCTATATTTACTCGGCCTCGCACCGGTTCAAAGACTTCGTTGTAAGGCTCACCGAGATTACTCATAGTCCGGTACCCATAAATCAGTGAATTGGTTGAGCGGCCTAGTGATATCGCAATCCAATCGTCTCGTCGCCAACAAGTGCCATATAAGTGAGGTACCCTCGGCTCGATAAACACCCATAAAATGGCGTGCTACTAGATAATCGGCTGTAGCACAGCCCATACTCCGTACAGTGTCAATTATCTCGGCGCACTCCTCTGCGGCAAACGTCATCCGCTTATATCTGTCCAACATACGAATATTTTTCAGTGCTCCATCACGAATACGCGACTCGTCCTGGATATGGAAATCCCATCCTTGCGTTTGCGCGTACCGCCAAGCGGCCTTCCATTTCGGTAGCCATTTTCTCCAATTTGCTCGCCACTCTTTCTCAGGTTTTACCTCCACTAATACCGGCTTTGGATAATCGCCGTAATCGCGGTTACCTAAGCGGTAATACACCAAAAAATCTGGTGTGTAAGTATAAGTTTGACCGTTGATGCCAAGAAAAGGGATCGCGACCGGTTGAGGCACGACGTCCAATACAGGGAGAGCGAACTCCGCTTTGAGAAGGAAATCTCGCTCTAGGGTGGATTCAAAAGAAAGAGAAGTTTCGCCTCTAAAAGCAAGGCGGCCAGAGACACTACGCTTCGTTGGTCCTATTCGCCTAACCTGTGTGAGAGCCTCGTCGCAGCTATTTCCGTACTTTAAGGGGTTCATCGCAGTTATTTCCACCTCTGCTGTCGCAAAATATTCCTAAAAACGACCTTACAACACCTATTCTATTGTAGCTATAGTCGCAGTTATTGCTTTATATCACAGAGGCAGCAATCCAAAACCCGGAGAAATTTCGCTCGCACATTGCGGAGTTTTATTTCTTGACGAGCTTCCTGAATTTCACAGGCAAGTGTTAGAAGTTTTGCGCGAACCTTTAGAAAGTGGTGAAGTGCGAATTTCGCGTGCACGAACACAAGCTGTGTTTCCTGCAAGATTTCAATTAATTGCTGCGATGAATCCTTGCCCCTGCGGCTATCATGGAAATAATGATGATCGCTGTCGTTGCACTGTCGATCAAGTACGTCGTTATCGCGATCGGATCTCGGGCCCGATGCTGGACAGAATTGATATGCACGTTCCAGTTCGCGCATTGAAGCAAGGTGAATTGCACAGCAAAAGTGAGGGTGAAAGTAGCACTCACATTCGTGAACGTGTTGAACTTACACGATCGCGTCAAATTAATCGCCAAGGTAAATCAAATAATTTATTAACAGCACCAGAGTTGGAAAAATATTGCCAATTAAATGACAGTGACAAAGCGCTTTTGGAACATGCAATCACGAAAATGGGCTTATCAACTCGTGCTTATCATCGCGTATTAAAAGTGGCGAGAACCTTGGCAGATATGCAAGAAAAAAAATATCCAGATACAGAAAACATCAGCGAAGCGCTGAGTTATCGCACGCTGGATCGGCAATAATACCGGTCTCATATTCTTGCAACGTATTACAAAGATCATCGAGTGATCGCGGTGGTGCAAAATAAAATCCTTGCATTTGTTTGCACCCCGATTCATATAGCCAATTTTTCTGCTCTACAGTTTCTACGCCCTCTGCTACAACAATTTTTCCGAGATTATGTGCAAGATTTATCATTGCTGCCACCAAACGGCGATCACTTGCGTTGCGTTGTAGCTCAACCAATAATCGCGAGGTTAACTTTACCGAACTGATTGGCAAGCGCTGCAAATGTAAAAAAGATGAGCTGCCAGTTCCGAAATTATCTAGCGCAAAATTAATTCCAAAAAAAGCGAGTGGGCGCATACACAAACTCACCAACTCAATATTTTCCATGAAAGATGACTCAGTGAGTTCAAATTCAATATCGCCAGCTTGAATATTGTAATCTTCGAAAATAATCGCTATTTCATGCACCAAATGCTCATCTTTAAATTGCCGCATGGAGAGGTTGATAGACATGGTTATGCCGCTACCAAAGCGCGATTGAATAAACTTTAAATCGCTACATGCCTGACGAATCGCCCAATAACCGATAGCGATAATCAAACCCGTATCTTCCGCCGTTGCAATAAACTCACTCGCACTCAGCACGCCAAGATCAGGATTATCCCAGCGCAACAGCGATTCCACCGCAACAACTTTTTGAGTTTCTACATCAACACGAGGTTGATAATGTAAAAAAAATTGATTTTTCCTAAGTGCTTTACGCAAGCTGGATTCCATCCGCAACTGGCGTCGTACATTTTTATTCATTGCGTCAGTAAAAAAACAAAAGCTGCTGCCCTCGTCTTGTTTTGCTTTATACATCGCCATATCTGCATTTTTCAGCAAACTTTCCGCATCTCGACCTGCATGCGGGTATACGGCGATACCAATGCTACAACCAACAACAATTTCGTAACCATTAATGTCTGCCGGTTCTGAAATAAGTGCAATAATTTTTTCAGCGATATGTGCAATGTCAGTTTGGTTTTCGATATGAGATAACAACAAAGTAAATTCGTCACCCCCCATACGTGCTACAGAATCACTTCGGCGCATACAAGCGCTGAGTCTATCCGCGCAAATACGAATAATTGCATCACCAGCGTCGTGGCCGAAATTATCGTTAACTTGTTTGAAGCCGTTGAGATCAATAAACAATAATGCAAAGGATGTCTTGTCGCGATTTGCCAAATGGATGACATGCTCCAAACGATCGCGAAATAATATTCGATTTGGGATATCGGTTAATTGATCATAGTGAGCAAGATGAGCTAAATGAATTTCCGTTTGCTTTCGCTCTATCGCATAACGCAAGGTTCGCTCTAAGAGCTGAACATCAATCTGACCTTTAATAAGATAATCGGAAGCACCGGTACGAATAACATCGCGATCTACCTCCATTTCCATTTCGTCGGTCATGATGACTATAGGTGTTTTATTCGCCTGAACTTTTACACTATTGAGAAGATCGCGCGCGCTGATATCGCCCCAATAAAAATCCAGCAGCACAACGTCAAAGTCATTAGATAAAATTTTAGCAGCAGCGGTTTCAAGTTGATCGCACCAAACCAGTTCATAATTTACATTACGAACTTGCGACAAAATATCCGCTATCAGCAAATATTCGCCGTGTTCTCGATCAATAAATAAAATTTTAATCGTTCTTTCCATAGCCTCACATTTCTTCCAAGTGAACATAGGTCAATTGGAATCTAGCCCCGATTTTAAGATTTGACTTATGCAGACAATACACCCTGCCCCGGAGAGAATAAATAAGATTTGTTCGCATATAACAAACAAAGACGCTTAAAGCATTTTTAAAATTATAGGTTATAAAAAACGAATAATTGCATAGCTGCTGATGCTTGTTACAATGGCAACCCTTTGTATACAGACACTCAGAAGACCGTGACCCAGCTAAATGCTCGCCAACAAGAAGCCGTGCTTTATATTGATGGCCCATGCCTTGTACTTGCTGGCGCCGGGAGCGGCAAAACCAGTGTAATTACTCGCAAAATTGCCTACCTGATCCAAACCTGTGAAATCCCTGCCCGCCACATAGCCGCACTTACGTTCACGAATAAAGCTGCTCGTGAAATGAAGGAGCGCGTCAGCCATTTGGTACGTGGCAGCGCGGCAAAAGGTTTAACCGTATCTACTTTTCATAATCTTGGCTTAAACATTATCCGACGCGAATATAAGAGCTTGGGGTTTAAGCCCGGATTCTCCATTTTTGATGCTGAAGATGCCCGCTCTTTGCTCAAAGAGTTAATGCTAAAGGACAGCGATCTTGATAGCGACCACTTAAATCTAGTGCAAAATCAAATTTCAAATTGGAAAAACGATTTAATTACCCCCAAGCGCGCCCTTGAATTGGCGCAAAGCCCTGGCGAGCAAACTATTGCACTGGTGTACCAACAATATAATCAGGCGTTACGAGCATACAATGCGGTTGATTTTGATGATTTGATTTTGATTCCTGTTGATTTATTTAGTCAACATCCAGATGTTTTAGCGCGCTGGCAAAAAAAAATTCGTTATTTATTAGTGGATGAATATCAGGATACTAATTCCAGCCAATATCTCTTGGTGCAATTATTAGTTGGTGGCCGTGGTGCGCTTACGGTGGTGGGTGATGACGACCAGTCCATCTACGCATGGCGTGGTGCGCGCCCTGAAAACATGGTGCAACTTAAAACTGATTATCCACAATTACGTGTTATCAAACTTGAACAAAATTATCGTTCAACCAGCCGCATATTACGCGTTGCAAACCATTTGATTGCAAATAACCCGCATGAATTTGATAAGGCGTTATGGAGCGAGATGGGTCTTGGCGACCCTATCAGAGTTGTACGATGCACCCATGAAGATGCGGAAGCTGAACGCGTTGCCACCGAAATTCTGACGCAACGTTTACGCAAACAAAATAAGTTTCGCGATTACGCAATTCTTTACCGCGGAAATCATCAGTCGCGCTTGCTGGAAGTGAAATTACAACAGCATCAAATTCCTTACAAGGTCAGCGGTGGTTCATCTTTTTTTGCAAAAACAGAAATTAAAGATGTGATGGCTTATTTGAGATTATTGGTGAACCCGGATGACGACAATGCATTTCTGCGGATTATTAACACTCCGCGTCGTCATATTGGCACTAGCACTCTGGAAGCTCTTGGGGGTTACGCAAGCCAGCGCCAAATAAGTTTATTTGCTGCGTTGGATGAAGTTGGTTTGCAAAGCCATATTCCTGAAAAAAATCTCGAACGCTTGTTGCGCTTTTCACACTGGATGCAACAGGTTGCCCAAAATTGTACCGGCAATAATCCTATAGCTGCGATTCGCGAAATGATTGATGATATAGATTATGTCGGCTGGATGCATCAGAACTCTCCGAGCAGTAAAGCCGCCGAAAAACGCATCGAAAATGTTTTTTATCTGGTTGAATCATTGCAAAAAAGTTTGGATAAAACAGCTAACGATAATGAAGACGATGAAAAACGTATTGAAGACGCTATAGCCAAATTGGTATTGCGAGATTTACTTGAGCGTCAGGAAGAAGAGGATGAGAGCGACCAAGTGCAACTCATGACACTGCACGCGTCGAAAGGCCTGGAATTTCCACATGTATTTATGGTTGGCATGGAAGAAGATTTATTACCACACCGTAACAGCATCGATGAAAACAATATCGAAGAAGAACGCAGGCTCACTTACGTTGGAATAACCCGGGCTCAAAAAACACTTACTATGACCCTGGCAGGCAAGCGCAAACAGTTCGGTGAGCATAGCACTACAACACCTAGCCGTTTTTTGGATGAATTACCAAAAGAAGACGTCGAGTACGAAGGCTTCGGTGAACATAATCCTGAAAAAAATACTGCCCAGGGCGCGGAAACTTTGAATAGTTTATTAAATTTATTTGATTAATAAATAAAGCAGCACATAGCTGCTTTATTTATTGTAAAAGAAAATTTATTTTATGGGTCAGGGGATGATGTTTCTGCCGGATCGATAGTTGTATCCTTTTCAAGGATGCCATCTGCAAACGCCTGTTCATTGGACTATTCGGAAATGAACTCTTGCTCAATATTCATAAATATTCCTTGAAAATTTTATAAAAAAAGCCAGCTGTTTTCACCGCTGGCTTTTTACGCGTCTACCGCCAATAGGATCGATTATTTACTGCTATCAACCATATATTTTACAGCGCCCTTAATTTCATCGTCGCTACAGGCAGCACATGTTCCTTTGGGAGGCATGCTGTTAAATCCTCCAAGTGCGTGCGTGTACAGCGTATCTAAACCTTTGGCGATGCGCGGAGCCCAATCGCCAGCATTACCGAATTTAGGAGCATTTAGCACGCCGGTGCCGTGGCAAGTTGTACATACAGTGCTGTAAAGTTCTTTACCTGATTTCGGACCTGCAGAAGCAGGCGCTGCTGGCGCAGCAGCACATGACTCGCCAGACATACAGGACTTACCCACTGGCGCAATGCGCTCTTTTACGGAGTCAGTGGCTGTACCTTCACTGTAGGAAACACCTGACAGGGTCACCAGACCGGAAACCACTAATGTTCCTACTAATTTCTTCATCAAACTCACAGTCTTTTCCTCGTTTATATTCTTTACGCACAGCTAGCGCATCTCGAAACCGCCAGTTGGGTTAAGGCGCTAGCCTAGGCTCGCGAGGCATTATAGCCAAAAGTACCGCTGATTGCGCACCTGAAAAGCAGGTAGTTAACGCCAGCTTGGGCTCAATGCTATGCTTAGGCAAAAAATTGTTCTGGAATTAGACTTTATATGGAATACACAGCAGTTACTTTTACCGCTTATCTCAGCGCTGCCGTTGTATCGACCCTGCTGACGCTAACCTATCTTTATCAATTCTGGCATCACCAGCGTGGATTTGCGTTTGCTGTGGCCGCAGCTATCAACACGCTACACCTCGCTGCTATAGCCATGTCCTTTTCAAATCATCAATTAACCACTCATTGGTTACTGCTGGTTGAATGTTTGCATTACAACGCCTGGGTTTTAGCGATTGCATTGAGCTTACGCAAACAAAGTAAGCAGCAACAGTTTCCGCGCGCGCTACAAATTTTATTTGGAGCCGGCTGGCCCTTAACGGCGTTGATTTTTGTCTTCGCACTTCTGGACAGCAGTGCGATTTTCGCTCTCACTCCGTGGTTTGCATTGGGCCTTGCGGTCATCAGCCTTGTGAGTGTGGAACAGCTTTATCGCTATGCAGCAAGTAATGATCGCCAAATCAAACTGCTGTGTATGAACCTTGGCGCCATTTTTATTTACGATATTTATCTGTATACCCACGGTCTTATATTCCAGGGAATAGATCCGCTTCTATGGCAGTCACGCGCTGCTGTCTCCATTGCGACTTGTCTATTTATGTCCCTCGGCGGGCTTGTGCCTTTGCAGCAATCCCATCGCACCGCCAACTTCAACATCTCACGACCCATAGCGTTTTATACGACCTCGCTAATCGGGGTTGGGCTCTTGATTACCTCATTATCATTAGGCGGCTATTACGTTCGCCTTTACGGGGGAAACTGGGGAACTGTCATTTACAGCTTTGTGCTGGTTGGCGCTGTCTTGATAATTGCGACTGTATTTGTCTCAAGTAGCTTGCGGTCTCGATTGTCTGTACTCATCAATAAGCATTTATTTCGTTTGAAATATGATTATCGAAGCGAATGGCTGCGCATCATTAATTACCTCGCTCAACCCGCTGATGCAAGCGAAGTTAACGAGAGGGCATTCTTTGCAGTTGCATCGACCACCAAAGCCCCTGGCGGTGCCATATGGCTACTGAAACAGGGGTTTTACGAACCGGTTTATCAGGTGAATCTTCCGAAGATAGTTGACCTTCAGGAAGAACCGACTAACAGCTTATTCTGTCAGGCGTTTCTCGACTTGGAATGGGTTTATTTTCCAGATAGCGGCGATAACGAAGCATTAAGCCAAAATAACGATTTATTGCCCTATTGGGCACGCAATTTCCCCAACCTTTGGTTGATTTTTCCGTTGATAGTGGGAGAAGAATTGGTGGGTTTTATGGCTCTTACCAAGCCCACCGATGACGCGACGCTAACTTGGGAGGACTTGGATCTTCTTAAAACTATTGGCCGTCAAATTGCGAGCTATCTAAAACGTCACCATCAGGCTGATCAACTCGCAGAAGGCAAACAGTTTGATACTTACAACAAGTTGGTGGCCTTTATCATCCATGACCTTAACAATCTGATCGCTCAACAAGCTCTCATGGTCAAAAACGCGGAGAAGCATAAGGACAACCCTGCCTTTGTGGAAGACGCAATCAAAACTATTAGTAACTCTGTTGATCGCATGAACAACCTGCTGAAAAAGCTGCGGCGAGATGAATCAGACTTGGTCAAATGCCTCAATCTGACCGAGGTTGTTGAGCAAGCAGTAGCCGAATGCTCGCGCAATAATCCGCAGTTAAGCAGTAACATTGCGCAGGGAAATCATACCTTAAACGCCGATCAAGTCCGGTTGGTAATGACCATTACCAACTTCATAAAAAACGCATTGGAAGCGACGCCTATCGGTGGCAGAGTTCATGTTACACTCGTCTACGTTGATGATCGGGCAGTAATAAATATTGAAGATAATGGCTCAGGCATGGACTGGGATTTCATTCACAACCGATTATTTAAACCTTTTGAAACCACAAAGTCAGGTAAGGGCATGGGCATCGGGGTCTACCTATCGCGTGAATACATCAGTGAATTGGGCGGCGCGCTCAACGTGATGAGCGAGGTAGGAGAAGGCACCACCATAACCATATCCCTACCACTGAATACGATGGATTAACCGATCTGCATGAATCTCCCAAAACCAAAACCCATATTGCTTATTATTGAAGACGACCTCGGGCTGCAGAGCCAGTTGCGCTGGCATTTCGATCAATACGAAACCGTATTTGCCGAAAACCGCTCAGATGCTATAGCTGCTTTGCGTCTCCATGAAGCTTCGGTGATTATCCAGGATTTGGGTTTGCCACCTGACGAAGACGGTGTGGACGAAGGATTTAAATGTATTCAGGATATCCTGCGAATTGCGCCTACCTGCAAAATAGTGGTTATGACTGGCAAAACTGACCATGAGAATGCGATCCGGGCCGTTGGCCTTGGAGCCTATGATTACTACCAAAAACCGGTAGATCCAACCACGCTGGATTTAATTGTGCAGCGCGCATTCCAAATCGCCGAACTGGAAGCAGAAAATCGCCGACTAATTGCGAATCATCAGTCCCCCTTGGCGGGCCTAATAACTAATGCGCCGCAAATGCTAAAACTTTGCCGTCAGTTGGAAAAAATTTCCCCAACAACCGTAACTTGTACCTTATTAGGCGAAAGCGGTACCGGAAAGGAAGTGATGGCGCGCGCGATTCACCAGCTAAGTCCACGCAGAGATAATCGTTTTGTAGCCATTAACTGCGCTGCAGTGCCAGAAAATCTTATAGAAAGCGAACTCTTCGGATATGAAAAGGGTGCATTTACCGGAGCCAATAAAACAACCATAGGAAAAGTTGAAACTGCCCACGAAGGCACACTTTTCCTCGATGAAATTGGCGATATGCCATTGAATCTGCAAGCTAAGTTGCTGCGTTTCCTGCAAGAGCGTGTGATTGAACGAGTAGGTGGCCGCACTGAGATTTCGGTGGATGTTCGCGTTATTTGTGCCACTAATAAAAATGTCTTAAACATGGTTCGGGAAGGCAGCTTCCGTGAGGATCTCTATTATCGCATTTGCGAAATGACCGTAGATATCCCACCACTCAGGGACCGTCAAGGGGACAAAATATTGTTGGCGCGCCACTTTATGCATAAATTTGCCAAGGAACAAAACCAGCATATTACAGGCTTTACGCAGGAGGCTATAGAAGCTATAGAGGGCTACAACTGGCCGGGGAACATCCGTGAAATGGAAAACAAAATAAAACGT
Source organism: uncultured Gammaproteobacteria bacterium (assembly GCA_966096785.1). Classification (GTDB taxonomy): domain Bacteria; phylum Pseudomonadota; class Gammaproteobacteria; order Pseudomonadales; family Cellvibrionaceae; genus Cellvibrio. The sequence continues at coordinate 11,056 of CBHTVU010000022.1, forward strand.
GCAGTCATTATGGCTGACGAGAAAACTATCAGTTGCGAAGACTTGGGACTGGCACCTGCACAAGATTTATCGCTTAATCTGCGCCAGATCCGACATGAAGCAGAAAAGCAGGCAATTTTACGTGCCTTAAGCATGACCGATAATCAAATTTCGGCAGCGGCGAAATTGCTTGGAATCACCCGCCCAACCTTTTATGACCTGATCAAAAAGTATGATATTGCCGCGCCTGCCAACAATGAAACTTCCGTAAATTAACTCAATTTAGCAACCCTAAAAGGCATAACTCAAAATGTCTCGTCTGTTATCTATATAACAATATCGAATATAAGATTTTAACAATGTGCCAACCACTTATCACAATTTGTGAAAATCGCGTCTCGATTCTGACAAATACCTTCAAAAATACTCACAGGTTTATAAGGTAAATGCTAAAAGATATCTAGCAAGGAGCCAGCATTCAATTAAAGACACACCCAAAATTCCAAATATCTAATGGTATAGAAAAATGCTCTCTTTTGCGCTGAACAACGCCAAGCTGCCTTTTTGCGGCCTGATCTTTTCGATTATTTTAACCGCATGCGGCGGTGCCGCGGGCGTTGATGGCGAGGGGACAAGTTCTTCCAGCGCAATCGATAAAGCTCAGGACGTTGCCCTCCCCTCTTCTAGCAGTTCAGTATCAAGTAAAGCATCGTCTATAAAAAGCTCTGTTGTATCCAGTGAAAAGCAATCAAGTTCAAGCTCAGAAGCTACTATCAGCTCAAGCAGCATAAGCTCGTCGATTGCGGCTTCAAGTTCCGTTTCTAGTTTGAGCTCATCCAGCTCCAGCTCTGCCGATCCGGTTGTGATTGTTTCTTCATCCGTGAACTCAACATCAAGCACTGCCCCAACAAGCTCCTCCTCCAGTCTAAAATCCAGTTCTGTGTCAAGTTCTAGTCTTGAAGCTTCCTCAAGCAGTAAATCATCAAGCTTGGCATCCAGTTCAAGTCTTACCAGCTCAAGCCTGTCAAGCTCAAGTAAGGCCAGTTCTATTGTTAGCTCATCAAGCAAATCAAGCTCAAGTTTGGCTGCATCCTCGTCCAGTAATAAATCAAGCTCTATAGCTGCGACTTCAAGTAGCAAAGCGAGTAGTTCAGTGGCGACCACATCCAGCAGCAAATCGAGCAGTTCTGTGGCGGCAACGTCCAGCAGCAAAGCTAGTAGCTCTTCAAGTAGCGCCGCGACTTCAGCTATTATTGAATGGGCTCACCCCATTGCACGCGCAAACGGTGATTATTTGAATCTCGATGAAATAGGCGGCTACGACATACGTTATAAGTCATCAACTTCCAGCAGCTATACCCACATAGAGATTAAGGGAAATAGCACTACTTCTTACACATTTGTCGGTGCCTTAACGAATTTGACGTTTGAAATTGCTGTTTACGATACCAGTGGCATTTACAGTCAATACGTCACTATTGAATAATTGTCTATTGCAGCAGCTTCAACTTCTGAACCTTGCCTTTGGTAAGCGGATATTGCACCATCAGCCTTTTTGCGGCCGATCAGCTCTATGCAGGATATAAATTCAATAAGCAGCAGCCGAACCAGTCTGCAGCTTTCGGCATTGCTAGCGGTTCTTGTTCTGTTATTCCACTCCACCGCCCTATCGCTTCTCAACCGATGGATTAAATTTGATCAATCACTGAGTCACGGCTTACCCACGGCTGCGATTTTTGTGTTTCTTCTTTGGAAAATTACTGCCACCGCCGGTCCTAGGGACAACACCAGTATCAACTGGTTTTTAACTATTTTGCTCGGTCTGCTGTCATTTGTATGGTATCTCGTTGAAGTTATCAATTTACAACTAGCATCTGCTGCCTTATTGCTTGCTCTATTCACACTCTATGTTGCCAGCAGCTTTTCATTACAAACAGCCCGTCAACTTTTACCTCTCATTGCAATGTTTTTGTTTACCATCCCGGTATGGGGCGAACTTACAGATATATTGGTGCAAATAAGCAGTTTCGTTGTTGGAAGAGCGGTAGAAATAATTGGGATCACCGCTCTTATTGAAGGAAATAATATTTTAATTCCAAGCGGAATTATTCAGATTGCGGAAGGTTGTTCCGGGCTCCGCTATTTAACCATATCACTGCTACTAGCCTACATTCTCAGTTTAATTAATGGCTACAACTTGCGCCAAAGTCTGACTGCGCTTTTAGTAGGAACATTACTTGGATTATTAACAAACTGGATTCGCATAATTACATTGGTGGTTATAGGTTATAACACCAACATGCAAAGTTCACTTATGCATGACCATGAGATGTTTGGCTGGATATTATTTTCGCTTATTATTTTACCGGCCCTTTATCTGGCACCATTGGTACAAAAACATATTAATTTTAATTTGGACACCCCACCTTTCAAGCCGCTTATTCCAACGTTGTTTTTGATTATCGGCCCTGTACTGTTTCTTTTTTCAGAAAAAAATGCGGACTACTCCAACCGCCTTGATATCAGTGGTTTTAATTTATCTCAAAATCTTATGCGAGACATAAACCTGATTGACATTCCATTTCCGGAGACTATCGCGGTATCGAACGTTGCAATTCTTATTGATGGAACCGATATAAAACTAACTCTTGCAAAATCAATTGCACCACCAGCTAATCGTAAATTGGTTCCCTATATTGGTAGCTTCTTCGATAGCGCGGATTGGGTAACAACTGAAGAAAAAACACTGAATGTGCGAGGTGAAAAATTTACTCTGCTAACGCTCAAAAAAATTAATGCTAGTCATCAGTCCTTACTGATGTATCAATTTAACATTGGCAAAAGCAATACAGCCTCATACAGAATGGCAAAACTATTACAATTAAAAGCACGGCTTTTGGGTGAGGATTTCTTTGGGCTTTTAACTATGCAAGCCAGCTGCAAATTGGATTGCGACGACGAGATAAATGCACTCAATAAAGCAGCCGCGGAATGGCACAAAATAAAGCTACAGCAATTACATTAAATAATGGATGCCAAGGTATCTTTTATCCGTGACATATGTTGATGCGAGACGTGTTCATGCATCGGTAAGGTTAAAAAACGACGCGCAAATTGTTTTGCGTTCTGCAATTCACCTTGTACCTCTACCAATTCAGACACCATTGGAATTTCGGTTATGGCATATTGGTACAGAGGCGATACGCCCAAGCCTTGCGAACTGAGATTTTTTAGAATTTGATCGCGCTGATCAGCTGATTTGCATAGTAAAGGGTAGCGCAATAAACGCATAGCACGCTGGGTCCTGAGCGAAATCAATTGTTGTATATCCAAGGATTCACATAGTTTTTCATAGGCGGACCCCAACTCATTTTTATGCTGTTCATACCGCATGAGATTGTTAAAAAATAGCTCTTTCTGGTAGGAACCCGCCGCAAAAATATTTTCATGTCGGTGATACCTCGTTTCACCCAAATGTAAAAATGGTGCTCGATTTAAATAACAATAAAAATGCGGATTTAACAAAATATTGTATAAGCATATTTTTAGATTATATTTTTTTGAATTAACCTCAGCCTGAAAAACAACATCATTAACGACCAGAGGCTCTTTTGCAAACAACACTCCACCACCTAAAAGACTTAAAGGTTTTCCCCTGCCAAATGAAAAGAGAACATAATCGCCCAGAAATTGATGCTGATCTTTTGAAGCAGGGAACCACTGGGCATTGTCTTCAATAAGTTTAATAGGCTTATTTGCCACCAATGCCTTGATCTCCGCCAAGCGCTCCTTAATGCCGAGAAAATTTACTGCAATAACAGCAATAACATTTTCATCCAACAGCGCTTCAGCCAAGTCATTCAGATCATAACTCGCGTCATTCTCACAGATGTCAACCACTAAAGGCTTCACCCCTGCATATACAGCAGCAGAAACCAAATCAGGGCAACAATAACCAGGGATAATGACTTTCGGAACTAAAACACTCTGCACTTTTTTTCTGACATCCAGTAATGCAAGAGCTAAAGCTGACGCCCCTGAATCAACCCATATTGAATTGTATCCGTCTATGGCATAACCAAAGTTTTGCGAGTTTCGTACTAGAGAAATTCTATTTCCTGCAGGAGATAAATCTCCCCGAATTAACGCGCGGAGGGTTTCCATGTTGTCATTCTCTGGCCAGCCAAAAATTTAATTGCAGCATCCAGCAAAGCTACGTTGACCTGCACAAAAAAGTAGATCAATTTTATAGCGCCGACAGAACGTAGATTCGGTAAAAACTGCGCGACCAAGGCCGCCGCGTAAAAAACTAACTGCCCCAAGAACACTAGCGAATAAAACCAACTATGATCCGCTATGATTGCAGAAACGATAAAAAAGCCAATGAAAAACCATGGAGCCAACCAACGCATTAATTTGTGAGAAATAACCTGCAAGGAAAATAATCCAAACCGATTAAAATTTAAAACTTCCTTATGGCGAGATAGACCTGTCATCCCCCTTATTACTGTGCGAATTTTACGTTGGTATTCCTTCGATGAATCCGCCAGATCCTGATAATAACCCAACACATCAGGAGCACTTACCGCACGAAGCCCCGCTTTGGCGGTATTAAGGGCCGTGTTAAAATCGCTCGGAGAATGAATATCCCATTCCTGGCAAATTTCTTTACGGGCCGCAAAAAATGATCCGCTTAAACCAACAAGCCCTGCAAGTTGCGACTCTTGTTTACGCAACCACATTTCATATTTTACGTAAGCACCTTCACCCGCTATTGCGCCATCTTTACTAATGAAACGATCTTCGCTGGAAACTGCTCCAATACTCGGATCAGAAAAATAACGCTCCAATTTCAGTAGCGAGTCTTCTGGAATTTGGGTGGCCACGTCGGAAAATACCAAAACATCGCCTTTAGCAATTTGAATAGCGGCGAACTGTGCATTTTCTTTACCCAATCTCTCAGCTGCCCGAACTAAACGCACACCGCGCTCTGCATACTCCGCAACTATTGCATCAGTCGCATCTTCTGAACAATCTGAAGCAACGATTAGCTCCAGGCGAGAAGCCTCGAATTTAATGGCAAGGGTATTTTCGATCTTTTCACGTATACGACGCTCTTCGTTGTAGGCCGTCACAATTAAGCTCATTGTCAACGGATGATCATCACTTACAACATTTGTAATAGGCTCTTTTACCCCTGTAAAAGCAGCTGCAAGCTTGAGTACCAGCGGATACAAGAAATAGCTGTAGATGGCCGCCAATCCCAATAACCAAAATAGCAAATGAAACATTTTGTTCTCCAGTAGCTTTTACAATAGCCGTTGAACCGTTAATATCCCCACCATTTAATTGCCCGATAAGCGAGATAAGGATGCGAGAAAAGTTGCCAATTCTAAACCGGCCTTTGCGTGTAATGCACATTATTTCTGGCGATTTATGGGCTGGTGCAGAATCGCAAGCATTCACTCTACTTAAACATCTAAACGCCAGTACTATATTGCATGTAATTGTAATGAACGAGGGCGAATTGTATCGTCGAATTCATAGCCTAAGAATTCCTGTGACACTGATTCCCGAGTCAGAACTGAATAGTTTTAAAATTCTCCTCCGCCTTACATCAAGCATCCAAGCTTTCAGGCCGGACATACTTCATACACACCGTCAAAAGGAAAATATTTTAGGGAATATTGCAAACGTCTTAGCAGCGTTTCCCTTTCGGAAGCGAGCACCTTCAGTTCGCACAGCGCATGGCGCACCGGAGTTTTCGCCTGTTGGTAAACAGAAAATACAAGTTTGGCTGGATAATCTAACGGGGAAATATCTTCAGCAAGCCGTCATATCCGTTTCTACAGATTTGGCAGAGAAGCTAAAATCAATTTTTCCAGCCAAAAAAATTCGAATTATTCAAAACGGTGTCGATAGCGCGGCCTTGAAGATTGGTCTGGAATCTGCTGAATTTCGTCGCCAATCTCCCGATCACATTCACATAGGTATAATCGGCCGAATTGAGCCGGTGAAACGTATAGATATTTTCATTGGGATGGCAGATCTGCTCATTAAAAGTTCGGAAACGGCTCAGGTGCTACACTTTCATATTATTGGCGATGGCAGCCTTCGCCCTGAGATGGAAATGAACGTAAACGATTTACACTTAAACGAAAATATCCATTTTCTAGGGCATCGCGAAGATATAGCGTCCTGCATAGACTCACTCGATGCAGTTATAATGTGTTCCGATCATGAAGGCACACCAATGACTGCGCTCGAAACTATGGCATTGGGAACGCCTTTGATAGCACACAAAGTTGGTGGTCTCGTTGAAATTCTTCGAGATTATCCACAATTGCTCGTAACCAAGCATTCAAGTGACGGTTACGCAGAAGCGTTGAAAAAGTTGCTCGCGGAAAAGAAATTGGATATTAGTTTAAATCCTGTTTATGAAGCTGTCACAAACACAGAGCGAACACTTGATTTGTACAAAACGCTTGCAGCGTGACTTGAGCGTACTTCTAGATCATCGATAAATTGGATAATCATGTTAACGAAGAAATTTGATATCACTAGAAACTGGATACATGTTATTTCATTAAGTTGTAATCCAGTACCTCCTGTAAAATACGGTGGTATTGAATTAGTTATAGCTCATCTCTGTGAAGGCTTGGTAAAGCGCAGAGTAAAGGTTAAATGCTATTCACCTGGCGAGCTTAACATTGATGGGGTTGAACATGTAAAAACTCTAGCTACTCCATCATTACATATAAAAGAAGGCGGAGCTCCAAACACACTGGAGCATTTGGAAGCCGTTAGAATCGCAATGAAAGAAAACCTTATCGCTGGAGATATAGTTTTATTTAATCACGCCGATCATCATCGCTATCTTAAAAAAAAATTGGGGTTCTTTAATCGTATCAAAGCTAATTATTACGAAATAGCACACTGGGTAGACGCAGGCCTACAAAAAAATATTATTTACCCATCTCTTCATTTAAAGCAGGATATTGGCAAACCTGGCGTTGTTATTCCCCATGGCGAAAAATTACTTTTTAATAAAAACCCAAGCCAGCCACGTGAAGACTATTTATTTTTTGCAGGCCGTATTACCAAAGATAAGGGTGTTGATATCGCCCTGGCTGCGTCAAAAAAAATTGGCGTTCCATTAGTTTTAGCTGGCCCCTTGAACGATAAAGCGTTTGCCGAAACTATTATCTACGACACCAATGTCAAATATTTGGGTGAACTAACCTATCAGGAACTGTTTGATCACTACTGTAAATGCAAAGCAATGATTTACATGACCCAATACACTGAACCTTTTGGATTGTCAGTTATTGAAGCCATGGCTGCGGGAGCACCCATTATCACTACAGGCAAAGGTGGAACCGGAGAAACTGTATTAGTTGGAAAAACCGGATTTATTGCAAATACCGCTGATGATATTGTCGATGTCTACGAAAAACTAAATGCACTGAAAAGCGAAGATTGTATTAAGCGAGCTCACGATTATACGATTGATGTTATGGTGGATAATTATTTATCCCTTTTTCTAAATGGCAAATGATGCGCAAAAAAATATCATCGCGAACGTACTATAGGATGAGCGCATGAATCAGCAACCAATTCTCAGCGTCGTTTTGTGCACCTACAACAATGCGGATTCACTGGCAGTTACACTGCGACAGCTATCGGCACAAGAGCTGCACAATAAAGAACGCGTGGAAATTATTATCGTCGACAACAACTCGCCCGATCACACCAAAGCTATTTATGCAGAATTTTTAAAAACATGCCCACTGGCGAATACCTATTTATTTGAAAACAGGCAAGGTCTTTCTCATGCCCGTAATACCGGTGTCGCTAATGCTCGCGGTGATTATATTTTATTTACGGATGACGATGCTGAAATCCCAACACATTGGCTAGAGTCATATTTAAAACATATTGATAGCCATAAGCCTGACTGCCTCTATAGTCGAATAAATATTATATGGGACAAAGAAAAACCCTGGTGGTTTTTGCCCGAGTACAATCCTTGCTTTGTGATTGTCGATTACGGCAATAAGCTTTTGCAGGTTACCGATGCTCATAAAGAATTTTATGGAAAAAATTTCTGCATGAAAAAAACAACCTTATTAGAGCTGGGTGGTTTTGATCCTGCATTGGGCAGGAATGGAACCAAGTTGATTGCAGGTGAGGAAACTTTACTCTATCGAAATATGATTGAGCAAAAACGCAACCTCATTTATTTCCCTGACGCACCGGTTGGGCACAGGTTAAAAGAAAGGGAATATCTTGCAGAAAATATTAAAAAGCAATTCATTGATGGCGCCTACTCTATGCATCATCTGGCAAAAGTGACGGCAAAGAAGAAAATTCTGGGACGCCCGGCACGGGCGATTTATAAAAGCTCTAGTGCGCTAATTAAGTCTATATATTTCTGTTTGCGTTATGCAATCGCAGGAAAAAAACCGGAATATTACTACCATTATTTAAACACACTGAAACATTTAACATTTATTAAATTATGGGTTTTATCAAGGTGAAAAACGCATCAATTTTAATAATGCTACATTGCGACGAAGCTACGGGCTACGCCATATCATCTCTCGAATCTGTTTTTTTAAATGCTGCACGTCAAGCCGGATTCAACGACGATAGTATATTTTGGTCTTTCAAAAATATAGTAACCACAAACAATAGTCACATCATTAAATGTGACTATTTCGATAAACAAGATCACCAACAGCTCTCATCATTTGTTCGGAGCAATAATATAAAGCTGGTTTTGGCATTTGATCTCGGGTTTCCCTGCCCGGTGATAGCCGAACTTAAAAATGCTGGTGTAAAAAATATTATTTCTTATTTCGGTGCGGGAATGAGTAGTATTAATTCCGGTATTAAATTAATGCTGAAGAAACTAGAATGTCGCATCAGAAAAAATAAGCCAGATATGTTTATTTTTGAATCTGAAGCCATGCAAAAGACAGCAACTCATGGCAGAGGAATTAGCAAAAATGCAACGAGCATTATTTACTTGGGTGTAGATACAGAAAAATTCTTTCCTGATTACAATTCAGATAAATACATTCTTAAAACATTAGGCATTCCAGAAAACAGGAAAATTATTTTTTATTCCGGCCACATGGAAGAGCGTAAGGGCGTTAGAGTCATTGTAAAAGCTGCAATACATCTTGTAGAGGTGTTGAAAATCTCTAACGTTCATTTCGTCATCTGCGGCAATAAAAATAACGAAGCGGATACTTTTGAGAAATTGCTTGAGGGAAGAAAGAGCCGAGACAACGTTACTTTTGCGGGATATAGAACCGACATTCCGCAACTCATGCGCAGCTCCTACTTAGGTGTTATAGCTTCTACCGGTTGGGATTCTTTCACCATGTCGAGCGTGGAGATGATGGCTTCAGGCCTTCCATTAATAGTGTCTGACTTACAAGGTCTCTCTGAAACTATTGAACCAAATCGTAACGGTTTTCTTATTACGCCAGGCGATCATGAACAACTCGCAACCCAGATAAAGACTTTTGTTGAACAGCCCGAACTGGCCCAGAAATTTTCTCGCGCATCACGTAAAAGAGCGGAAGAGCTTTTTTCAGTTGATGGGCAAATTAGTGCTTTTGCAAAGTTAATAAAAACTTATATGTAACTTTGGCTCTGGTTTTATTAAAAATCAGGATCACCCTATTTTTAACAGGTTTTCTAAATGTATATTTTTCAAATAATTCGCAATATTTTTCGATTACTAACACCAGAACAACGTTCGCGAATGCTGATGCTTCAGGCGTTTTTTCTCTTCTCCGCAATAGTACAAGTTGTCGGCGTAGCCAGCCTTGCTCCCTTTATTGGCATAATCTCAAATCCTGAAACAATTCATACCAATAAATTACTTTCATTTCTCTATAACTTTTTTAGCCTTGAATCGGATCAGCAATTTATTATCCTTTTCGCTGTTTTGTCAGTAACAATGATTTTCTTATCCAACGGAGTTTCTGCACTTACTTTATGGCTGCTATTAAAGTTCTCTATGTCAGTAGGCAACGAACTTCAATACAAACTCTACAGTTGTTTCTTAAATAAAAACTATTTATTTCACAAGAGCACCAACTACACTCAGCTTATCTCGGTAATTGCGACCGAAGCACCTCGTTTTGTTTATATGGTTATGCAACCCTATCTACTTCTCTGCAGCAATGCGTTTATCGCTATCATTATTTTATCGGGCCTCGTCTTCCTTAATCCACTCATTGCAATCGCATCGGCACTGGTTATAGGCGGAGCCTATACAGTAACTTACTGGATTATTAAAAAATCTCTTATTGCCCACGGTAAAATTCTCACTGAAAAATATGAAATGGTTCAGTCAATTCTGTCGGAATCTTTTATTGGGATAAAAGACATTAAGTTAAATACTCTTGAAAATAAATACTCCGATATCTATAAAAAGACTAACTATTCTGGCTTAAATTCTTCTGCCTTTATTGTCTTGGCTGGTGACATACCAAAATTTGCAATTGAAGCCATATCTTTTGGTGCCATTCTTCTTTTTGCCATTATTTTGTTACTAACAAAGGGGAATGATGGAAGCGTTGTAGCAATTCTGAGTATTTACGCTATCGCTGGTTATAAATTATTACCAACCATGCAGCAAATTTATAAATCTGCTGCAAACATGAGCGCTAACGGCGGTGTGGTTGCTGAATTAAAAGAACAATTACATGAGTACACAGCAAAGCCGGATGCACCACACATAGCTCCGCTTGCTTCAGTAAATATTATTAAGCTCGATAATATTTGCTACCAGTATCCGAAAACTGCAGATCTTGTTTTGAATAATATCAATCTTCAATTTCGCAAAGGCCAATTAAATACTATTGCAGGACCGTCAGGTTCTGGGAAATCTACGCTAGCGGATATTATGCTGGGCTTGCTTCAGCCCAAGTCGGGACATATTTACGTTGATGATGTTGTCTTGTCCGAACAGACAATCAATAGCTACCAACATAGCATTGGTTATGTGCCTCAGCACATTTTTATTCTTGATGACTCGGTATTAGCTAACGTTGCTTTTGGTGTGGAAAAAGAAGAAATTGATGTAGAACGAGTCAAAAGAGCCTTGTATCAAGCCAATGCAATGGAATTTGTCGAGAGACTTCCACAAAACCTGTCCACAAGGTTAGGGCAGGATGGCAAGCTCCTGAGTGGTGGACAGAGACAACGAATCGGTATCGCCCGAGCATTGTATCGTGAAAATAAAGTATTGATTTTGGATGAACCGACTAGTGCCCTCGATATCGAATCTGAACATGATTTAATGATGTTGCTCAATAAGTTAAAAGCGGAAATATTGATTTTAGTAATTTCCCATCGACCCGCAGCAATTAAATTATCTGATCAAATTAGCATTATCGAAAATGGGTCTTTAATTGCGAATGGAGGCTTTGATTTACTCTATAGCACAAATCAACATTTCAAAACGATGATTGAAAAAGGATTTATGCAACAATAAAGTTTTAGCTAATAGCGACGAAATGATGAATCACCTACTGGCAAGATCACTAATAGCGGATAGCGGATAGCGGATAGCGGATAGCGGATAGCGGATAGCGGATAGCGGAGAATAATCTAACTATAGAAAAAGCCAGAATCGCTAAAATACTTAGAGATTCTGGCTTAAATATTTTTAGTGAATTAACTTGGGAGATCTTGGTGATAGCGGAGGATTATCCGTAGAGACCTGCCACCCAATTGCACCAACATAGCGGGTGTAGTTACCGATAAGACTGCCTGAGCTATCAATAAGACTGGGCGTACTACCACTTGAAAGCGGATCAACCAGGTTAAGTGTAGAAACCGAGTCAGCACTCACAAGGCTCAATAAAGGCTTCACCAATCCACTTAATATAGATGAGGTGCTGTTTTCCAATGAATAACCGGTTGTCTTTGAAAGACTATTAACAAACACATTGTTGGCCACATAATAAGAAACCGAGGTGCTATTAACGTTGAAAAATCTAACGTCTCCCACGAAGGTATTTCGGAATATATTTATGTTAGTGAGTTTATTGTTGTATGCCTGGTTAACCGATAACGCCAAACCATTCACATTCACATAGTTGAAGCTAACTTCCATATCCGAGTACACAGTATCGGATACACCATCGCCGGATCCATAAATCCAAATACCCTCGGTTTTGGCATTAGTAATTTTATTGTGTCTTATAAACCAGAGGCTAGTTGCTATTTTTGGCCCTATAGGATGGCCGCCTGACATGTCGTGGAAGTAATTATCCTCAATGAGCACCTTTTGAGCTGAATAACCCAAAATGCCGTAAGCATTATATAAATTATAAAACTCGTTATCCTGGAAGGACCAATACTTACCATGAGCATCATGGGCAATCATAATCGCACTTTGATTATAGGAGCCACTAGTGGCACTTAAATTGTGAAACTTGTTTTTGCGGAAAGTCACATTTGACGATAAAGAGCCAACCCGGAATCCCATACGCATTTCAGTAGCTGCATCTGTATTAATGGTGTCTATATCAAAACCATCTACGTAAAAGTTATCACCATCAGTATCAATTAACCGAAGTGCAACTTTACTCATCTCGATAACAGGTGTCTGGCCTGGATAAGCTAACCATACCAGCGGCTGTCTATTTGTATATTGGACACCTTGAGTGCCACCTGTGTAACCATCCAATGTGTAGGTACCAGATTTAAAGTACACGAAATAACCCTGATTCTTAGTCGCGTATTTTGCGCCGTAGGTATTTCCGCCGTATACATCCAGGAAACCTTTAACGGGGTCATTAATAGTGCCTGATGCTCCGACCTTACCATTCACGGGGTCCACGAACATAAACTTGTCGGTGGTAACCAGAACGGTCCAGGAAACGTCGCGCGTTGTACCCTTACTATCAACTACCGATAAAGTTACTGGATAAGCTGAGGAGCTCGCAGATGGAGACGGCCATGAAATAGTGCCGGTGTTTGCATCAATCGACATGCCCGACGGAGCAGTTTTTAAAGAATATTTGAACGGATATGCACCACCTATCACTGCTGCCCTAACTTCATAAAGTAGTCCGGGATAGGCTTTATAAAATCTGTTAGTAGTATCCAAACCTGCGCGAGGCTGGATAATCTCGAGATCATAAGAAGTTTGAGCCGAAAAAGCGTTGTTACACGCCAAACCAAAGACCAGTGATAAGATTACTAGTATAGAGTTTGAAAATTTTAATTTCTTGAATAACTTTTTATTCAATAAGGTCGATAAATAGCTAAAAATACTTATCACGATGATTACTCCTAACTAACAATTTTAAATTCACTTTAGCTCGACCAGTCATTTAGTCAGAGCCTCCAGATAGAATATGAAGTATAGCTTACGCTACTCAGTCGTTTAAAAGTATTACGGACTTCAAATATTATAAATCTATGCTCCGATAGCTACTCATAACTATACTTAATTACTGTTAAACATTTAGAATATTAGTTATGTATTACAAACTTTGACGATATAAAGAATCAAATTTGTGAAACAACACACTTTTTTCATCAAAAATTTCTTCAAGCATCCTTCAGTGCACAGCTTATGTGTGAAGACCGTAGCCACAGTTATTCTTAACTTATTCTGTAATTGAATATTACAACATGCTTTTTGAATCTTTGCCCCATTGATGGGCAAAGACAACTTCTTCAAGGAAAGTGATTTATACCGCCGAAGAGCCTTTTAATAGGGTGTCATTTGTAAACAGCTGTTTTCTACAAAAATTCAATAACACCGAACGAAGTTTAAATTTTTATTTCTTTGCAATATGTTGCGAGGCATACCAGTCCTGAAACATTAAAAATGTCCAGAGCTTGTTGCTGTGGTCATGAGATCCAGATAAATGCTGCTGCCAAACTTTCTGAATTACTTCCGCATTAAAAATACCTTGAGATGATAAATACTCAGGTGCGATTAAAGCTTCCGCCCAGGATCTAAGATCTTCACGCAACCAATTTCCGATAGGGATACTAAAACCCATTTTAGGGCGATCAATCAGTTGGCTTGGTACATATTTATACAGGACCTGCCGTAAAATCCATTTGGATAATCCGTGTTTAAGTTTTAGTTCGTTTGCAATTGACCAGGAAAACTCAATAACTCTTAAATCCAATAAAGGAACTCGCAGCTCTAAACTAGCGGCCATACTTGCGCGATCCGTTTTTACGAGATTGTCACCAGGCAGATACCATTTTTGGTCCCACTCCATGGCAGCATCCAAAAAGTTTTTTTCAAAATTATGCGTTGCAGTTAATCGAGGTTCACTCGAGGCTGTTAAAAATAAGCTCTCTGGTTGTGGCCAATACGAACATAGAAAATCATACGCGGATTGCGCGTCTTTTGAAGCAGCCAAATCAGCGAGCTTATGCATTTTACTGCCGAAATTTGCCCCACCTTTTTTCCCCAGAATATTATTCGCCTGTGAATACAACGAATCCCATGCGTGGGGCGAAATATTTTTTAAAGTATGCGCACCTAATTTTTTAAGCACATCGGGAACAGAATTTATTTTATTGATTACATTTTTAGCATGCGTATACCGGTTGTAACCGCAAAAAAGTTCATCACCACCATCGCCAGAGAGACAAACAGTCACTTTTTGACGAGCAAGCCGACTTACAATAAGCATGGGGATTTGTGACGAATCAGCAAATGGCTCATCATAAATTTGCGATAAGGTTGGAACAATATTTAGGGCATCCTGGGCAGTTACATATAATTCGTGATGGCTCGAACCAATATGACTAGCAATTGCCTTTGCGTGCTCCGCTTCATTAAAACTTTTATCATCGAAGCCGATGGTAAATGTATCTATGGGAGTTTTGCTTTGTGATTGAAGAATGCTGGCTACAGCAGAAGAGTCTATACCGCCAGAAAGAAATGCACCCAAAGGAACGTCAGAAAGCGCCTGCTCACTTACAACATGGTTAAGCAGCGTATCAAGCTTCTCAGTTGCTATTTTTTCATCAGACAATAATGTTTGCGGATCTGCTTGAAACGCAGAATCGAGAGACCAATAGGTATGGGTAGTAATGTTTACAAAACTATTCACAGTTGCCATTACATCAATAGTAAAAAAAGCTCCCGGTTCCAGTTTTTTTATATTTTCATAAATGGTATGAGGTGCGCTGATGTACCCATAGCGAAAATAGGAGCTGAGTGCACCCATATCTATTTTGGGGCGGTTATCGCATGCCTTTAAAAGCCCTTTAAGCTCTGATGAAAATACAAATTTATTTTCAACAAATCCGTAATACAAAGGCTTTTCACCAATTCTATCCCTGGCTAATGTGAGTGTTTTTTGGGTGCGGTCATAAACGGCAAAAGCAAACATTCCAATACAATGCTTGACTGCCGCTTCAATTCCCCAATACTCAATAGCGTTTACCAGAATTTCTGTATCGGAGGAACCGCGAAAGCTGCATCCTTCGGAAACGAGTTTTTGTCCGATTGATTTAAAGTTGTAAATTTCGCCATTGAAAGCGATCACCAAATTTCCACTGGCAGAATACATAGGCTGCGCGCCAAGCGGACTCAAATCATGAATGGAAAGACGGCGATGTCCCAGTGCGAGATGCGCACCTTCATCAATCCAAATTCCAGAATCATCCGGACCGCGATGATACAAGGCATCGGCCATGGATGTGGTTAATGCACGTAACTCGGCCTCACTTAGCCGGCTATCGATGACACCCAAAATTCCACACATTATTGCTCTCCTTTCGCCCTATGCTTTACAACTGATTCATAGTGTTGTGCGAGTCTGTTACCAATGGCAGAAAATGAAAAATGCGAAACTGCATGATATCTGGCATTTTTCTCAATTTGAATTCGAACATCAGGATTTGCTACGAGGTATTTTATTTTCTCTATGTATTCATCCACGGTAGCCGCAAATAATATATTGACGCCCTCAGTAACACTTAAACCTTCACAGGCAATTGGATCAGCAATTACCGCTTTTCCACTGGCTAGCGCATCTATAACTTTTAATTTTGTCCCACCCCCGTCATTAATAGGGCAAACATAAATTAATGCCTTTTCAAAATAGGGATCAATATTATTCACAAAGCCGTGTACATGAAAATCCGAATTTTGCTTTCCAAATTCAACAAGATCTTGCGGTGGCCTGGCACCAACAATATCAATCACAATATTCGGTAGTTCCGCTTTCAATTTTTGCCACAAATCAAACGCCAGAAATTTTACTGCCCTGATATTTGGATACCAATCAAGAGTGCCAATAAAAAGCAACTTATTCTTATCAGGTAAAACTTCGCTAGGTTTAAACGCGTTTATATCTACACCATTGGGAATAGTAATAAAATTATCGCTATGGACAAAATCATTAAAGCGAATTGAATCCAAGTCTGAACAGGTGATATTAGTGTCGACTAATTTACAGTATTTTTTTTCCAGGGATTTGACCCTAACGCCTTCCTGAAAGTAATAGAATTTTTTTAACCAGTT
>CBHTVU010000023.1:0-27146 GCA_966096785.1 uncultured Gammaproteobacteria bacterium
GACACACTGTAACAGTCCAGCTCGCCACTCCCCTCAGGACAATAGGTGGAGGAGGCTTCCGTATATGCTAAAGGTGCAACATTACCTACCAGAACACGCACTGTAGCAGTGCTTGTATTTCCATCACTATCAGTTACTGAATAAGTGATGCGATGAGTGCCTTGAGATAAGTAATCAATATCCAGATTTTCACCATAACCTAAAAAGCCATCGCGATCAGATTGCCAGCTTAAGGTTGTTATAGGTTCACCGGTTGCGTAGTGCTGGCTCTGCTGCGTTTGAGTTGGAAGAGAACCGTCCTCCTGGTCAGTTGCAATACCAAATAAATGC
Organism: uncultured Gammaproteobacteria bacterium; assembly: GCA_966096785.1. Classification (GTDB taxonomy): domain Bacteria; phylum Pseudomonadota; class Gammaproteobacteria; order Pseudomonadales; family Cellvibrionaceae; genus Cellvibrio. The sequence continues at coordinate 331 of CBHTVU010000023.1, forward strand.
ACCATCTCACCCATTTGCACCGAATAGCCGTCAGCAGTCCCATATTCGCGACTATCCGCAATACTCACCGAAGGCGGTGTGCCACGTGAAATTACTTGCAAGGTAAAGCTATCGGTTGCGGATAAATAGGTGTCATCTGCAAGTTTTGTTGCAGTAATAATCGTAGTACCAGCAGAAATAGCGGTGACTGTACCTTCCGCACTAATGGTTGCAACAGATGTGTCAGAAGACGAATACATAATGCTGCCAATTCCTTCTCTGGAATCAATCAATATATTGTTATACACATCATCAACATAAATCGTGTCTGTGTCGCTTTCGCTAAATTGAATTGATTGGGACAAGTGCGGCTCAACGCCATTGCGAATAATTGCAACGCCGGTATTTGCATAGGTTGCTGTGCCATCGATTGCGGTTACTTGCAAACCAAATGTCTCATCGCCTTCCTCATCAACGTCGTTTATTAAAGTGATTGGAATTTCCTTTAGCACTTCACCTGGTTCAAAACTAATTTCACCAGAGGTTGCAACATAATCTAATCCTTCTTCTCGAGTGCCGCTGTTTGCGGTTCCATCTTGCGTCACGTATGAGACATTAACAGTGGTTGTACTCGGTGCGTTCAAACGAATTTTAAATACTGCACGCTCAGAAGACTCGTTAAAAACTCCGCCAATAACTTTTACAAAAGTTGGCACTGGTTTTACAAGAATAGAAACCGTTGCAGAATTTATTCTGCCTTTGTTGTCTTGCGCGGTTAAACGAAACTCCAATTGAGTTGCAAGACTTACGTCTGGAATCAATATGAGATTATCCAATTCCTGGGGCGATGGAATAACAACTTCTGGCCCGGTGACTTGAGTCCAGAGTGTTTTAACAATTTGCGACCCCGATGCTGCCGTGGCAGATCCATGCAAAGTTAGTAATACATTAGGGTCGGCAAATTGGCGTGGGCCTACAGCTATCTGCGGCAATTGATTTGCCACTGAAGATGGTACAGGGCTTTCACCTGTTGGACTGGGTTCCAAAACTCCACCATTAATGCCACCGGCAACCGGAGATGGCAAATTATTTTCCATTGACGTTTTTGAAGATTTTCCGCCACCGCAACTGGTGAGAAAAATCGCAAACAAAATAACAAAAACAGGCGCACTAAAATTTTTTGATGATGTTAAAAAATTAGAACTCATAGCGAATTCCTCCCTGAATTTGGTACGCAGACAAATTGTTGTAGCCTACCAGTTGTTGATATTGTAAAAATCCTGATACACCGGCTTTGAAAATAAATGAAGAACCAAAACCTATTTGCGCAAAGGATTTATCTTCACCATCGTTTTTCAACGTGAAAATATTGTCTGGATCAGGGTCGTAGGCAAAACGAGAAGTAACAGGATCAAACCCTGAACTGACCTCACTGAGAAAGGTCAATTTCAGTGATGGGACAAGCACGCCCCAATTTTTATTAAATGCATAAGTTGATTGCACGCCCGCACCGAGCGTAAGTTGTTCGGTAGATTGTTTACCAATAATCATGGGCAAACCGCCGTTACCGCTTTCTCCATAACCATCGACTTTATTTTGCAAATAATCGAAACGCACAAAAGGAAAAATACTCAGCGCATTTTTATTCCATTCCCACTGGAATTGCGAATTCAATAAAAGCTGGGTGCCGCCAGTAGAACCACGCATGGTGTCATTGACCATAGCGTCGCCTTCCGTGTATTGCACTTTACGAATTGAATCGAAGGAGGTAGATGCATAGCCCACTTGTGTTTCAAAAGATGAGTGCTCCATGCTGTATGAATTAAAAATAATAAAGCTGGTTATTTCCGAATCCAGGCTTCCGCTTTGGCTGGAGTAATCCAAATCGTTTTGACTATATCCGACCGCACCACCCATAACCCATTTTTCATTGAAGCGATAATCTGCACCGAGCGTCAGGGTATTGCCACCAGACTTGTAACCAGCCTCCATACCGCTCATATCTCGCTCGGCCTTTTCATGTTGGATGCTGGCGAAAAATCCTACCGCCGACCAAATAGGTTCTGCATCGCCAGCGCCACCTCCGGACGACGGGTTGAGCGCAGCAATACCGTTTAGTGTGAAACTGTTGTTGCCCGCTTGTAACTGGCCAATGCGCTGCGACACCGCAGATGTTTGAGTGCGCGTTGATTCAGAAGTAACACGCATCAAGGCGATCGTTTCCTCAGGTGCAATTTGCCTAAAAGCATCGTTCAGAGCATCGGGATTATTTTCCGCGAGCTCATCGAGTGCATTACAGCGCTCCAATAAATTGCGGCGCCCTGCTCCTAATTCGCTGTCAGAACTTTCTCGTAACTTGGTACACACAACATCCATAGCTTCTGCCAAACTGCGATTATTATCGCCAGTAGAAGCGGCCACAAAATTACTGTTAGACACAGTCACCGTTACAGTAGCGGTTGCAGTAAGCGCTTCCTGTGTTCGAGATTCCTGAATGGTATAGGTGAAAGTGTCTACACCCTGGAAGCCTTTGTTCGGAACATAGAAAACACTGCCATCATCATTCAGCGTTACGTTTGCATTGTTGGACGAAGTTACGCCCACCACCGCGATAGCATCGCCGTCCGAATCAAAATCGTTAGCGATCGGATTAAGCGTAATACTACTATCGACGGGAATAGTACGATTATCATTAACCGCTGTAGGGGCTGCCGCCTGAGCAGTGCCAGAAAGAGCCAGCATTCCAAGCGCTACTAATGCAATGGAAAGCTTGGTGCTTGCATTCGGATGAAGGGTTTTAATGGTCTTGTTAAGAAAACTCATGGCTTGGATTCCTTGCTCCAGATTATTCGATATTTTTGTGTTAATTTTTCGTGTGGAATAAATACGGGTGAATGACCGATGTTTTTACCGCTATATCGGGGCGAGCTGAGTAACAAAGCTAATTGCGGCCCAGTAACATGCGCGCATCAAAACATAAATTAAGCGCCAGTAAAAGCTCCTGGCTCACACAATGGATCGGCCCTACCAAATAAATAGCGACCCGGTACCAGTAGGATAAATTTGGCGAGCCATAGCCTCAAGTATTTTTTCCACAGTCGCACTGTAAATATTTCACAGCTTATTTAGCAGTACAAGTTAAATAAGGTAACGGATTTTTTAGATAAATGATTCGCACCTCAAGCCGAGTAGGCTAAGGGTGCCTCAAGTGATATCAATTATGACCCCTTGCTGCACGATTTTATTAAACCACCTGGATTTCAATGCGTTACGACGAGCCTGAGATAGCCCTGCCAGAAAATTGAATGCTTCAAAGTTATCGAGTGTGGCGGCGATGGTACTGAAGGGTAAAGTCTTCGAAAGCCCCATAAAAACTTAAAAACATTTCATATCCTATTTTAAGGGTTCTATATGAAGCCATTCGTATTTTTAGTATCACTCTTGGGCTCTAATTATTTATTGGCCACACCGATTGTGGCTACTCAGTATAATTACTACCATATTTTTCCAAAATCATTGGGGGATTTAAAAAAGGAGTTGAATAACAATAGTCCTATCAAAGTGAATAACATCATCTATTTTGGGCAAACACACTGGTTAGTCAAATGGAATTTTAAATGGAGGCAACAGTCGGGTATATGCACGATCACAAGCGTGGACACCACAGTCAACGCAGTTTTTACGATGCCAGCAATACCACGTGAGCATATTACAGGTGTGGATGTAAGAAGAGCATTTTCTAACTTTTCTGAAGTGCTTATGAAACATGAAAATGAGCATTTTAAGTCTGGGTTGAACGCGGCTCAAGAAATCGAGCTACGTCTTATTGAAAACAAAAACTTCGAAAATTGTAAAGACTTGGAATTCTGGGCGAACGACAAAGCAAAAAAAATTATTGAGAAGTTCAACAAGCGAGATTTGGAATATGACAAAACGACTAATCATGGTGAAACTGAAGGAGCGAAAATAGAAAAATTTATTTCTTAATGAGAAAAAGCAGCGTCATCTGACACGGGTATATCTCCTCACATTCGCCATCGCCGTTGAGATACGCAGAGTATTGTATTTATAGCAATTCAATTTCATGGTTCGCGCAGCACCAACGTTGCCAAAATAATCCTGCCACGCAGTATTACTTGTCACAAGATCACGAAGCATTGTTTTAAGTTCATCGAAAGTCCAGGCAGTTTTGTAACCGAGAGCGCCCACGGGCGCTATGCCGCCATTGCCCTCCACGTATTGCCTGAAGTTGTATCTGTTTTCGTAGGCCATGAAAACTGTGTACACATTACCAACAGGAGCTGTTTGTTTGTACCAGGGCATTACCACAAAGTGATGAACCGGGGAACCCGAACTGAAATGCCATACCGCCGTATCTGAGTGTGAGCCACTAAATGCAATTATTTTGGTGATATCACTCTCTGTAGATTGATGGGTAATTTGCTCATTGCCCTTATCATCTTGCGAGCTGGCATAAATTGCATATCCCATTTGAACGGGAACCCCTGGGCAATTATCCAACCCCCTCAAGGTTGCGTTCCCTACAATCGAGTTTATTAAATCAGCACCTGTATCTGGCATTCTGAGCTCTCTCCTGGATTAATTAATTGTTCATAAGGTTGAAAATATTTCAGCACTATTTGCTTAAAATACTCGAAACCACTGACAAAAGAAATTTAGTTTTCTGTATGGGCGAATCACAGCTACCTTCAAGGCACTTAAATTAATATTTAATTTGATCGAGCATCAAATTAAAGAAAATGACTTGTTGGTATTTTTATTATCGATGAACCAATTCTGTAAGGAGAGAAATGCGTTTTAGGAAAGACCATCTTTAATGAAGAAATTTCACGCAAGCTCTAAGAGCCTGCGCGAATGATTGCAGATTTATACCTTTACTTTGGAGCCGTCGAATCGAGTGAAGGTGTAGCCGTCAAAAGGTTCGTTGTATGAATATCTTTGATCGCGCAACAGAGTGACCGCAAGCGTTTCACCTAATGCGTGAGAAGCCGAGGTATCTGCACGCGTATGGAAGCCGTTAAAGTTGCGGCCGAAACCAATGTTGTTTACTAATTTATTTAATTCACCACCGACAGTGAGTGGCTCACCTTCATAGGGAATTAAACGCGTTGGATCACTGGGATCAACTTGTACCGGGTTTGGAATCACATAATTTTCATCGAAGAATGCTTTTAATAAAGTTACCGGTGTTGCTGCTGAAATGGTTGCGCCACTCGGGTAACCTGGATGAGTTGGCGCACCCACATTACTCGCCAAGGGCAATAAATAACTTCCATTGGCAGCAAAGGTGAGTGCAACGGCATCGGACTCAAGTACATCGCGATGAACCGGATATTTTGCACCCTTAGCTAATACTTTGTGTACAAGACCAGCGTAATCCTCAGGACGCAAACGTCTGTCCACATACCAGTTTTGGTAGTACGACGTTTTAATTGCCAAAGAACTTGCCAGTGAAAGTAAGCCTTGGAAGAAACCATTTGAAAATGAAGATCCACCCGATTGGGTTTTGGAATTTACATAAGGATTTGAAGGATTCAAAGGTGCACCTATTCCACCTGCAAGCGGATTTCCGGCAACAGATGCAGCGGATAAAATTTGCAACGCGTGCAAATAAGTTGGGCCAGAATTGCGCGCAACTCCTGCCAAATCGCGACCATTAATAATGTGACGTCGACCTGTCTCGTTAGTAATACTTCGACCTGTATTAACACCGTTGCGAATATTCAACCACTCCTCAAACGTAGTACCAAAACTTTCTCTTGCTGTTTGAATTGGACGCAACTGTGGCTGCGCTGCAAAAGTTCCCCAAGCTGGCACAGGGCGCAATAAAAATTGCGAAATGTATGGACCTTTTAATGTTTCCGGCGGCACAACATATTTACCCTTCCTACCGCTAGGGTCAGCTTTGTAATCGACATAAAGCGCGGTGCTACGAAAAAGCGTTTCAGGTGTAACCTGGCCATTAATTTTTGGCCCGTGATATTCCGGCAATCGATTCAATTCTTTAACGGCTGCCAACACGAGCAGATTCGACGTATCATTACGGTATTCGGTAAATGGAACGTCGCGCAGTAACGCCAACCAATAAATTTCAATATGCTCTGCTGCAAGCGCTGCGCTGTCGAGACTTGCTGCAACAGGTATGGCAAGTTGCGAGTTATTAATACCTTCCAATGCAGTACTCAGTGGCCCTTGTGGATCAGCAAGTTTTGTAGTGCCACCTAAAATAATTTTTTCGAAATCTTCGTGCTTACCTGTTTTTAGTGCATTTAAAAATGAAGCGTAAGATTGTGGATCAACGTGCCCTTCGGCATCGTGTTTTAAACCTTTGGTAGAGGTGCCGATTTTATTCGGGTAACGCGCCTCGTCACCATTATTGGGATGCGGTGGAGTATCGACTTTATATTCCAATTCAGCGGCTTTAATTTTTGCTTTGTATGCTCTTCTGCGAAGTTCCTTCGTATGAAGCGTACCTTGCTGATCATCACGATAAACTTCGGAATAGTCGCGCCCCGGATTTGGAGCATCATCTTGCTCCTCGAGAGGATGCGCACGTGCAACACTCGCCAACAGAGGCGCTGCTACGCTTGCTGTTGTTAAAAGACCCGCTTTCCCCAGAAGTGAGCGTCGGCTAACACCGTGCTTTGTAATTTTTTGCTGCGACAAGCCATTGTCTGTGCCAGCTATTTCAACAGATTGCGTTCGCTGGGCAATTAAATATGAATCTAATTCTGGAATAACCGACATGTAATTCTCCACTATTTCAAAGTTGAATTTAGAACAGAAGATATTTATCGCCAGTGCGCACTGACTTATCGCTTAACGCAAAGCCCGTACCAGAAAAATTAAATGTATGAAAAGCAAGAATATTTATAAAAATATTGAGAGATGAATGTATTAAAAATTAGGTAAGAATGGATTAACGAACAGCGAATGATGTTTTATAAAAAGCAGTGATGGAAACAAAACAGGAAAGTAAAATAAGAAGAAACAGCTAATACAAAAAAAGCTGTATAAAAGTGAACATGAATTTTTAGTATGCTGAAATATCAGCAATTGCAGATTAATTAAGCGAGCCCGTCGTAACTTGAGTTGCAATATAAACAACCCAAGGCTCCATATTCTTTTCTAACAGATCTTGATGCCAGTTTTGCGTAACCATCGGCACCCCTGACATATCAGGTAGATGGTGGGCAATTCCTTTGTGACAATCAATACAGGTTTTCTCTCCTTTCGCCAGCAAGGTGGAATGCATGGCTTGCGCACGCGGGGACTGCAAAGTGAAATCCATAGATTCCAATTGATGGCAATTGCGGCACTCCAGCGAATCATTAGCTTTTAAACGCGCCCATTCGCGCTCAGCTAACTCGCGTCGCTTGGCGAGGAATTTATCGCGTGTATTAATAGTACCGAATACCTTCCCCCACACTTCTTTGGATGCTTGCATCTTGCGTGCGATTTTATAGGTCCAATCGTGCGGCACATGGCAATTCGAACAAACTGCTCGCACACCTGAGCGATTGGTGTAGTGAATGGTAGAGGTCAGCTCCTGATAAACATTGCTTTCCATTTCGTGGCAACCAATGCAAAATTTTTCCGTGTTCGTAATTTCTAACGCCGTGTTAAAACCGCCCCAGAAAATAATCCCTGCAATAAATCCACCCAGGCTTAAGGTGCCCATGCTGATATATGTTGCAGGGCGTCTAAACCTTTGCCAATAATCGTTGATCAACTTAACCATGAATTATTCCTTTTCCCTGCGTTCAATTTGCAATAGCGAATCAATGCTCTGAAAATTATTGGTGCGCGCTGGTTTAACATCCGCTTGGGGTAGATGGCATTGAACACAAAAATAGCGACGCGGAGAAACAGCCGCAAGTGCTTGCCCATCACGATCGTAGTAATGAGTAATACTCACCATGGGCGCTCCAGTTTGTGGGCTCGCGCTACGACTGTGACAACTCAGACACATATTAAAATTTTTATCGATTTGATAGTCGCGAATATTGTGCGGAATTGTTGGTGGTTGCTCGGGATAATTTCGAATAGCCGGATCAGCGGATATACGATCACGCGGAATTTTTGGTGCGGGCAACTCCTGATTCAAAGTTCCGCCAGGACGTATTCCATCGGGTGCAGATACATCCAATTTAACAACGACTGTCGCATCCGAATCTTGTTGAGCTTGTGCGTGGATTATTACTATGCATGCCGAACAAAAAATACCGAGAGCTATGAGAATTTTTTTAGTCATCATGAATTCCCGGCGCTAGGCTAAACTAACAACTTCGATTTTCACGGCGCACTTTTTAAAATCAGTTTGCAGCGAGATCGGATCAGTTGCGTCCAGCGTGACATTGTTCACCAAACGCGTTGCGTCGAAGAAAGGAATAAATATTAATCCACGCGGCGGCTTAACTCTTCCGCGTGTTTCCACCCTTACGCGCACCGCTCCACGTCGACTAATCACGCGCACTTCACTGCCGCGCCTTACACCCAACGCGTCCGCATCTTCGTGATTCATATACACCAACGCGTTAGGGACAGACGCGTGTAATTCTTCTACACGATTCGTCATTGAGCCGGTGTGCCAATGTTCTAATACGCGGCCCGTGCTTAGCCAAAAGGGATAATCTTTGTCGGGCGATTCTGCGGGCGGTTCATAAGGTAATGCAAAAATAATCGCGCGCTTATCAGGATGACCGTAGAACTGAACACCACTTCCTTTTTCCACATAAGGATCGTGGTCTTCACGATAGCGCCAGCGAGTTTCTTTACCATTTACTACAGGCCAGCGAATACCGCGTGCGTTGTGGTAATCATCAAAATTGGCAAGATCATGGCCGTGGCCGCGACCAAATTGTGCGTATTCCTCAAACAATCCTTTTTGTACGTAAAACCCAAATGCGTCTGCCTCGTTATTTAAATAAGCAACATCACGTTCCGTATTGGGAAATTTATTGACGTTGCCATTGGTGAATAAAACTTGGTAAAGCGATTTGTTTTTGTAATCCGGTGCTTTTGATAATAATTCAGCGGGCCATACGTCGTCGGTATTAATTCGCTTTGAGAATTCAATTAATTGCCACAAATCTGATTTGGCCTCGCCAGGTGCTTTCACCAATTGATGCCAAAATTGCGTGCGCCTTTCTGCATTGCCGTAGGCGCCTTCTTTTTCCACCCACATAGCACTCGGTAAAATTAAATCTGCTGCCTGTGCAGAGACCGTTGGGTAGACATCAGACACTACGACAAACGCGTTGGGGTTGCGCCACCCTGGTAAAATTTCTTGCGCAATATTCGGCCCTGCCTGCATGTTGTTGCATACTTGCGTCCAATAAAAACGAATTACGCCATCCTTTAATTTTCGGCTTTGGGTTACCGCAGCAAAACCCACTTTGTCGGGAATTGTCCCTTCGGGCAATTTCCATATTCTTTCAGCAGTGGCGCGATGCTTTGGATTTGTTACTACCAAATCTGCAGGCAGGCGGTGCGCAAATGTGCCGACCTCTCGTGCAGAACCACAAGCAGACGGTTGCCCCGTTAATGAAAATGGACTATTACCCGGCTCGGCAATTTTTCCTGTGAGCAAATGCAGGTTGTAAACCATATTATTCGCCCAAGTGCCACGGGTGTGCTGGTTAAAGCCCATAGTCCATAGCGACATCACTTTTATTTTCGGATCTGCATAAATTTCAGCGAGACGTTTCAAATACTCAGGCGCAACACCCGTTTCTTTTGCAGTGTGCTCAAGGGTGTAGGGTTTTACAAAACTCGCAAAATCATCGAAAGTAATATCGCTCCAGGTATTTGCCTTATCTGCACCTTTTGCATTTTTCTGACGCGGATCTTCTGCGCGTAATCCATAACCAATATCGTCTTGCCCTTTTGCAAAGCGCGTGTGTTTTTTTACAAACTCCTGATTAACTTTTCCACTTTGGATAATGTGGTTGGCGATGTAATTTAAAATAATTAAATCAGTATTGGGTTTAAAAACCAATGCAACATCGGCCAAATCAAAACTGCGCGTTTCGTAGGGTGATAGTACCGCGACCTGTACATGTGGAAATGACATGCGGCGATCTGTAACGCGACTCCATAAAATCGGATGCATCTCCGCCATATTGGAGCCCCATAACACAAACGCATCGGCTGCTTCGAAATCGTCGTAGCAACCCATTGGCTCATCCATACCAAAGGTACGCATAAAACCCGTCACTGCGGAAGCCATGCAGTGGCGCGCGTTGGGGTCAAGATTATTAGACCGTAAACCGCCTTTGATTAATTTACTCGCCGCATAAGCTTCCCAAACTGTCCATTGACCAGAGCCGAGCATTGCAATACTTTCCGGACCAGACTCGCGAATAGCTTCTTTTAACTTTTCTGCCATGATGCTAAACGCTGTATCCCAACTCACTCGTGTGAATTGACCGTTTTTATGATACTTACCGTCTTGCATTCGCAGCAGAGGTTCGTGCAAGCGATCACTACCGTACATAATTTTGGAAAGGAAATAGCCTTTCGCACAATTTAATCCGCGATTCACTTCAGCTTTAACATCGCCGTGCGTGGCGACTACACGATTATCTTTTGTAGCAACCATTACACCGCAGCCCGTACCACAAAAGCGACAGGGTGCTTTGCTCCATTGCAAACTCGTAAGCTCACGATTAGTGATTAAATTGGTGGCGGCAACGGGTATGGGTGAGCCGATTGCAGCGGCGGCAACAGCAGCAGCGTTCGCTTTTGCAAAAGAACGACGAGTAATATTCATTAAATTTTTCCCTCATGCGTTTTATCATCCAACAAATCCTGATGCGATAAGTATTCGTGATACACCAACGCAGCATTGAGAACACCAACTTGCGCACGTAACTCATCCAGAAAATTAACGATCGCTTTGTCTTCTGCACTTTCCGTAACAATCACGAATTTCCCTTGCTCTGTCTCAGCATGGATTTCTATAAGAATAGGATTTTGCGGTTGTTGATTGATCCACTCACGCACACAAGAAATTTTCTCGGGACGAACATGCGCAATGAGACTGGCGATATGTAATTGATCGATCTGCAAGGATATTTCTTGCACAGGAATAAATTGGTGATTCATGAAAGTTCCCGCTCATAAAATTTATTGTTAACTTTTAGTCAGTAACCTGGCGGACCGACGATGAGCTGATAGAACCAAATAGTGAAACCCATAGCACCCACTACGGCGACCGTGAGCAAAGGAAATAAAAATACGATAATGAAAATAAACAGGCGCCACTCTTTCTTTTTTTCCGCGTCAGCAATAGGCAATGACGCTTCAATATTCTTATCTGGCATCCGTTAACCCCTTGTTGTAATACCGGCCTTAATCACCTGATTTTAGGTTAGTAGAGCAGCCAATAAAATTCTACCGAGCACAGTGTTCATTAGCCGCAATTTGATCTATATCAATATTTAGCTAATTTTTAGGGCATCAGATACTCGTCCTGAGATTCGAAATCATAATAAGCGCTAATACAAATATTTAAATGAAGTGCAACCTATCGAGCCAGCAATGGTTTTATTGTCGCATCAAAAAACAAACCGACGTTGAGTTTTTAAATTGAAGAAAAATCTTACAAGGACTAATGGCAATATCTCACATACTTATCGCGAGCACGGGCGTAGATTGAACTTGTAGTTTCAGGAATTCTCCCGGGACGGAGATTTCGCAAAAGTTGTTTTATTTTTATTGCGAGGGCTAATCATGGATAAGGATAATCTGGATATTCAAGGTATTTTGAATGATTTGACGACGGGTACATTGCGCAGCGCACGTGCGGAAACATTCCAGCAATTAATTTCTGCTCTTTGCCTTACAGCGGTAGGATTATTTCTGACATTTATTGGATTGCTGGGGTTGACTCTGAAGCTAGGACGGCTCGCCAAATTTACCCTACTGTTTGTAGCAAGACCCATTACACATTTATTCACATCTAAAAAAATTAATGCGGATGTTTTCATGGGAATCGCGGACAAATAATTTTTCATATGAATAGCAATCTCATGCTTGAGTGCGTCCACTTATTTTGCCGCGAAACACAAGGCCTATCGCACCCATAACCAGCATTGCTGCAACGGCAAAACTGATGTGCATTCCACTCTGTGCGGCTTGGGATATTGTTGGATTGGTAGCGCTGCCAGACGCAAATGAATATATAGCACCCATGAGTGAAGCTCCGCTAATGAGCCCGAGGTTGCGCGACAAATTCAAAACACCGGATGCAAGACCGCGGTGTTCATTGCCTACCGACATCATGATGCTCGTGTTGTTCGCAACTTGAAAAGTGGCGTAACTGGCGGTGGTAACTATCAGTGGCAGTAAATATCCTGCAACACCAAAACTTGCAGGCACCCATGCCAAGGTCGCAACGCCCACTAACATTCCACATAATCCCGCAAGACTTAAAACCTGAGCACCGAATCGATCTACCAGGTGTCCCGCTGGTAATCCCGCAAGGGCAGAAACAAGCGGGCCACAGGACATTACCAAGCCAACACTTACCGAACTGAGTGCGAGCGCATCTGAAAGGTAAAAGGGGCCGACTACTAAGGTGGTCATAACCACCGTTGCCACAGTCGCACTGGCGATAAAACCTGAGCTTAGGATTGGATTGTGAAAAATTTCCAAATTTATAAGCGGTGATGCTGCTCTTGTTTCAACTAGCAGAAAAAATTTTAACCCCATTCCCGCCGCTGCCAATAACGCAAGATTGAGCAAGCCAAAATGACCGCGCACCAAGGTCATGGCAAGTGCAAAGGAAGATAAGGTAATTATTAGCAGCACAGTGCCCGGATAATCGAAATGCGGACGAGCCTTATCAACCGGTTTATCCGCAGGAAGATAACGCCAGGCCAGTATGAGGGCTGTGAATCCCAAGGGAATATTAACGAAAAATATTGATCGCCAACCGAAGGCTTCGATTAACAAACCGCCGAGCGATGGGCCAAGCGCAGTGCCTATTGCAGACATAGTTCCTAATAAACCCATGATGCGGCCGGTCTGCTCTTTGGGAGCAATACTGCTTGCAAGCGCCATAGTTAACGCCATCATAATTGCCGCACCAATACCCTGAATTACCCGACCAAAAATCAACTCCCATAAGGACAACACTGATCCGCATGCGAGTGAGGCAATAACAAATACCGCAACGCCAGCCATGAGTAATTTACGTCGCCCCATTAAATCGCCAAGCCGCCCCATGTTGATAACAGATGCAGTAAGCGCAAGTAGGTAGGCAAGCACAACCCACTGCACTTGTTGGAACGAAGCATCAAACACATTTATAAGAGTTGGCAGGGCTATATTGGCAATGCTAGTCCCAAGAGAAGACAACAACATGGTCAAGGCTAAGCAGGTAAGCACCCAATTAACGGGCGCTTTGGAGAGGCTTGAATTACTAGCGATTGATTGAAGGGTTTGCATGGGAGCTCCGAAAAGGTCACTTCAGTAATCCAAACAATAACCCTGGAAGACTTATGGCGGAACTAGCACTAGTTGCAGTTTATTAGTGCACATGACGCCATGTGTTGGCTAACCTATGCTAGAGTTCACTCATGACGAGACCCGATTTCAATTTGCTGATCACGTTGGACGCCCTGCTTGCAGAGGGAAATGTTGCGCGCGCAGCAAAACGTATGCGACTGAGCCCTTCGGCCATGAGCCGCGCGCTGGCACGCTTGCGCGAAACAACGGGTGATCCGCTGTTAGTAAGAGCCGGGCGCGGCCTGACCCCGACACCACGAGCGCTGGAATTGCGCGAAAAGGTAAGTCAATTAGTAGCTGATGCGGAAGCCGCGCTACGCCCGGCAAAAGCACCTGACCTCCAACATCTTAACCGGACTTTTACCTTGCGAACGCGAGAAGGTTTTGTGGAAAATTTTGGGCCTTCACTTCTTGCACGAATAAATGCAGAAGCGCCGAAAGTACGTCTGTGCTTTTTACAAAAGCCTGATAAAGACAGCGCCTCGCTTCGCAATGGCTCTGTAGATTTGGAAACCGGCGTAGTCGATGACGCCACCAGTCCTGAGCTGCGAACGAGAATATTATTTAAAGATCGCTTTATAGGCGCATGCAATCAACGGCATCCGCTCTGCAATGGGGAAATAACGCCCGGTCACTTTGCTAATGCCAAACACGTTGTAGTTTCCCGGGGGAATACTAAGAAAAATGCAATTGATGAAACCCTGGGTTCACTTGGGTTGGAACGACAGATAATGGCAAGCGTGAGTAGCTTTTCAACCGCGCTTAGCCTCGTTCGCAACACAGATTTAATTACAACCGTACCTGAGCGCCATACAGGAAATCTTCGCGAAGGGCTTAAAAGTTTTAGCTTGCCATTTGCCTCACCACAAATCGCTATCTCCATGCTCTGGCACCCGAGAATGGACGCAGACCCGGCACATCAATGGTTACGACATTTGCTGTTAGAGATATGTAACGCAAACTCAATATCCGGGTGAAACGCAATACAACTTATCCTGAGAATTTGGGTTACACATTGAACCCACCTCATAAAATAAATTGGCGTCAAAATCTCCAACCCTCTAAAATCCACGAGCCACTTGGCAGGCAAGTGAAACACATTAACCTTTACTCATTAACAACAGGGATTCTTTATGTACAAGCCAATTGCTTTTGCACTTATTACCTTATTTGCAACCGGCACCTACGCCCAATCTACCGATCAATTACCACAAACGGAATCAACCGCTTCCGAAACACAGTCAGCATCAGAAACAGAAAATTCTGCTCAAAATAGTGCTGAAAAATTTTTAGCATCCTTAAAATTCCAAACAGGAAAAATCAGTCTACCCAATGGTATAGCGACTTTAGATTTGCCTACCAATTTCCGTTACCTCTCCCCTGAAGATTCAGAAAAGTTACTAGTTCAGGGCTGGGGCAACCCACCTGGCAACAAAACATTAGGCATGATTATTCCCACTGAAACTAACCCATTATCTGACTCTGGATGGGGTGTGGTAATAACTTACGATGAAGATGGTCACGTTAAAGATGAGGACGCAGACAAAATAGATTATGCAACCTTATTGAAAACCATGAAGGAAGAAAGCGAAGAAGCCAATAAAGAGCGCGTAAAACAAGGTTACGGCGCTATGCATCTTGTTGGTTGGGCCGAACCACCCAGCTACGATAAAACTGCTCGCAAACTGGTTTGGGCAAAAGAATATTCGACGGATAAACAAGGTGAAAATTCTCTAAATTATAATATTCGTGTGCTCGGTAGAAAGGGAGTTCTAGTACTAAATGCGGTAGCAGGCATGAAACAAATTTCGCAAATCAAAAATGAAATGCCGCTAATTCTTTCAGTAACCGAATTTACACAAGGCAATCGTTACGCAGATTTTGATAGTAAAACAGACCACATGGCTGAATATGGTCTAGCGGCTCTGGTTGCAGGAGGCGTCGCAGCGAAAATGGGACTCTTCGCTAAACTCGGCGTTTTCTTACTGGCGTTCAAGAAATTTATTATTATCGGATTTGTCGCAGTAGCAGCATTTTTGAAAAATATTTTTAGTAAAAAATCTGAAAAATAAAATCCCATGTAATACTTAGTGTTCCGCTGTAGCCCCAATAAAGACAGCGCGCAAAGAGGATGAAACATTTTTCATCCTCTTTTTATTTGGAACCCCAATTAAAATCGAATACAAATACATACTAAACAGCCTAACATCGGCAACTAAAACCTCGCCAGATTGTCATTCGTTACTCCAACAGGTTTAACCATAATTTAACTACGTCCGGCACTTTGATTTTGTTAAAGTACCCCCATGTAGAGAACACTATTATCGTACTTGGCACCTGTAATTCATCTTTAAAATCCTTTGGAGTATCACCATGCAATCACGTTCCTTTAGCTGCGTCGCACAAGCCTTCATTATGGTGGTCGGTCTTGCCTTCGCCAGTTTGGCGAACGCTGAACCGAGCATGCAAGAGGTGAATCAAGCACTTAAAAATGGCAACATCGCGCGAGCAGACACACTGATGAAAGAAGTATTAAGTGCTCACCCTGAAAGCGCAAAAGCACATTTTAAATATTCGGAAATACTCGCTGCTGAAGGGCGCGTTGCAGAAGCTAAAAGTGAATTGGCCAAGGCGGAAAACATCCAACCCGGTTTACCCTTTGCAAAACCGGAAGCAGTAAGCGCACTTAACCGTAAACTTTTTAAAAGTCAGGTCGCAGAAGAGAATCGAACCGCATCTTCACCTAACCCATTATTAAAATGGGCAGGTCTCGCTCTTTTAGTGTTTTTCGTGATAGCAGTATTTAAAACATTTCGTCGTCCGGCTGCTCCTTCAGGTTTCACAAATAATTCGCTCACACCTAACGGTGCTGCCCCACAACCAGCCAACGGGCCACAAACTGGTGGTTTGGGTTCCAGCATTGTCGGTGGGCTTGCAACAGGTGCGGCAGTAGGTGCCGGAATTGTTGCGGGCGAGATGCTGATGCATAAGGTATTGGATGGCGACCACAATAATGCCAATACTGATGTTGCACATGAACCTGCTCGGGATTTTAGCGATATTAGCGGTAATGAATTTGTCGATTCTGACAACAGCTCTTGGGATAATGATTCATCGCTAAGCGATTCGTTTGATAGCGATAATTCAGGTGATTGGTCCTAATGCAATTATGTTGAGCAGCTCTGATCGTGACCAAATCTTTCAAAGCATCAGAGAAATTTTCTGTGCAATTTTCTCCAGTCACCGATTTATCCATAACAGCGGCCGAGTCTATTTCGCCACAAGGCGTAGACGTATGGCTGCTGGATTTGTCCAGGATTACTGAAGCAAATAGTGAAAGTTTTTTAACCTTACTTTCGCAAGATGAATTGACCCGCGCACAGCAATTTAAAAAAAATCGTCAGCACTTTATTGCTACCCGTGTACTGCTACGTAAAGCGCTGGCGCGTTACACCCGCATCAATCCCGAGCAATTAGTATTTTCACGAGCCTTACAAGGCAAACCTTTTTTAGTTAACACACCAGCACCACTTTATTTCAATCTGAGTCATAGCGGAGATTTTGCGGCACTGGCTGTTACCTCTATGGGAGATGTTGGAGTAGACATTGAAACTATACGCCATCGCAGTTATTTAAAAATCGTTGAGCGGTTTTTCCACAAAGATGAAAAAGAACAATTACTCAATTGTGATGAAGCAAACCGCGAACAATTGTTTTATCGCCTGTGGACACTCAAGGAAGCTTTTTTTAAAGCGACAGGGCTGGGTATTTCTCAAGGCTTGGATAAAGCCCGCTTTTATTTGGATGGCGATAATATTGCCGTGCAATTTTCAAATGACCTACCAGTAGAAAAAAACAACTGGCAATTCCATCAGGACATAGTGGCTCCCGAAACTCTGGTTGCCATCGCAGTAAACTCCACCAATGCCATAGAAGCTCATTGGTTTGACGGTAAACACTTGTTATCAGGTAACAGATAGATAGCTCTTGCTTAGGGTTTTGCTTGACTCTATACGCTTCACTGTTAGCATTGCCGCCGTGCAAAACCTCCAATTTCTAACGATAAGAATCCAATCATGCTGCCATTTCATCAAGTTGTTAAAGACGATTTTTCTGCCGTTAATGAGCTCATCATCAGGCAGCTGCATTCCGACGTAGAGCTGGTGGAAAATATTGGGCACTACCTGGTGGAAGCCGGCGGAAAAAGGTTGCGTCCACTTATGGTACTGCTAACTGCCAATGCCCTTGGCTACCCGCAACGCGAAGCAAAGAATCAGCATCTGGATCTGGCCGCAATTATTGAATTTATCCATACCGCTACCTTATTGCATGATGATGTGGTGGATATGTCTAGCCTGCGCCGCGGCCGCCCAACCGCCAATGCGCAATGGGGCAACGCACCCAGTGTTCTGGTTGGCGACTTCCTGTACTCACGCGCATTCCAAATGATGGTTAACATCGGCAATATGGATGTCATGGCGATCTTGTCGGACACTACCAACGTGATTGCCGAGGGCGAAGTTCAACAACTTGTTAACGCAAAAAATCCTTCTGTTACCGAAGCCAATTATTTCGAAGTTATCAATAAGAAAACGGCGATTCTGTTTGCCGCCGCTTGTGAAGTGGCTGCAGTTTTAGCCGGTGCCACTGCAACACAACGCAACGCCCTGCGGGTCTACGGAAATAAAGTAGGCATAGCGTTTCAATTGGTAGATGACGCGCTTGATTACACCAGCGATGCTGCAACTCTCGGCAAAAATGTAGGCGACGATCTCGCCGAAGGTAAACCCACGCTTCCGCTCATACATGCCATAAAAACCGGTACTCCGACACAAGCGGCCGTTATTGCTGATGCCATCCGCAATGGAGATGCCAGCCAGCTAAATGCCATCCTGGAAATTGTTCAGACAACCGGTGCAATGGCATACACATTAGACGCCGCACGTGAACAGGTTCGCGAGGCGATTGAACAATTACAGCATTTACCAGATAACATCTATACTCAGGCAATGCGACAAGTTGCCGAGTTCTCTTTAGCACGCACTTATTAACGTTTGCGCATACCGTACTCCGGAGTGATTTGTGTAATACAACAGGGTGCCCTGCCCATTTGTGTTGCGCGCACTGCAAACCTTTCAGATTTAGCTATACAACAATAGCGTGGGTAAACACCTACATTCGAAAATAACATTCGTCATTTGGTGATGGGTTATGGAGAGCAGGAAATACTGGCTGATATGCTTCTTTGGTATGTGGTCTTGCTGCCACGTTTACGCTGAAGACAATGTCATACGGGTAAATGACTCCAGCGATCCTAATGGCCCATATGCTGTAAAAATGTTACAGCTCGCCATCAACCATATCGATAAAAAATACAAAATCGTCGTTACCAAAGAACCCTACTCACAACCCAAAATCATGGAGGAAGTGGCTAATGGCAGACTGGAAGTTTTCTGGAATTCGTCCAACGCCGAAAAAGAAGAGACCTTTAATGCGGTCCACATCCCGCTTTACAAAGGTTTGCTCGGAAATCGAATTTTTATTATTCACAAGGATAACCAAAGCAAATTCGACAACATCCAAAACTTGGAAGATTTAAAAAAAATTACCATTGGACAGGGTAAAACCTGGGCCGACACCAAAATTCTTGAGAGCAATGGGCTGACCGTCGTTAAAACTAACAAATACGAAAGTCTTTTCCTTATGGTAGATGGTGGCCGTTTCGACGCTTTTTCACGAGGTGTCCATGAACCTTTTGGTGAGCTTGCCAGTCACCCCCAACTCAAAGATCTCACTGTAGAAAAGCATTTGATGTTGGTGTATCGCATGCCCTTCTATCTGTTTACACGCAAAGAGAACAAGGTGTTGGCAAAAGAGCTGGAAGAGGGATTGAACCGAGCTGTCGCCGACGGTAGTTTTGACCAGGTTTTTTTTAACGACCCCGCTGTGCAAGATGTGATGGCCAAAGCCAATATGAAAAACCGTCGAGCTATTTTTCTCGACAATCCCACGCTGTCCAAAGAAACCCCTCTCGATCGCAAGGAGCTATGGTTCGATCCGAAAACCATTCCTTGAGTCCCGCTCGCAATCTCTACGAGTGAAGCTATTCTTAAATAAAATTAATCGACCTTAACAACAAAAAGTCATTAGCCCATTTGACTTACTGTCTGGGTGACTAATACTTTGTCCGGTATCTCCGCCACGTTGCTAAACACTCCATAAGTAGGAATCTGTATGCGTAACAAGATAGTAGCAAGCCTGATATTCATGTTCAGCTGGAGCCTGGATGCAACCGCGGAAGTAAGGATATTAAAGGCGAATGATTCAAATGACCCTAATGGTGCCTATACAACCGCTATGATACAGCTCGCAATTGATCACCTTGAACCTAATAAATATAAATTACAGGTGGGCAGTGAGAACTTCACTCAGGCACGTAACAATGAAGAAGTTGCTGCAGGCAGGTTAGACCTTGTTTGGACAACCTCTGACAAAGAAACCGAAGCTTATCTTGAACCTGTCCGCATCCCGCTTTTTAAAGGGCTTCTGGGTTGCAGAATCTTTCTTATCAGAAAGGACGATCAGGCTAAGTTTGACCGTGTTAACACTATGGACGACCTAAAAAAGCTTACTTACGGCCAAGGTACAACTTGGGCAGACCGAAAAATTTTGGAGGCTAATGGCCTGAATGTGATCAAAACTAACAAATATGAAAATTTGTTTTTCATGCTTGATGGTGGCCGCTTTGACGCTTTCCCGAGAGGAGTTCACGAGCCTTTTGGTGAACTCGAAAAGCGCCCTAAACTAAACCTGACGGTGGAGAAAAATATTCTGTTGGTTTACAAAATGGATTTTTATATTTACACCAGCAAGGAAAACAAAAAACTTGCGCGTGAATTAGAGGAAGGTTTCAACAGGGCGATTGCTGACGGCAGCTTTGATAAATTATTTTATAGTTCGCCATCGGTAAAGGACATTATCGCCAAAGCCAATATGAAGAATCGCCGGGTTTTTTATCTGGATAACCCAACCCTGTCCAAAGAAACTCCTTTGGACCGTAAAGAACTTTGGGCTGATCCAAAAGACTTCTAATACCGGGGGAATCCTAGCAGTTTTCTCAATTTCTAGGCAATCTGCGGTACCTGGCGCGCGGCCTTGTACTGCACAAGATTTAAACCTCTCCGGGGCCAATCTGGATAGGTCTCATCGCCCCTTAAAGGACACGGAACTAGACAAGATAAGCACAGCGGGTAGAATGGCGGCCTTTTGGGCGACCCGATCTGTGTTCGCCACCCACTATTTGAGTTTATCCAATGACACTATTTGAACCTAAAAGCTCATACAGCCGTGAAGACCTGCTCAAGTGCGGCGATGGCCAACTCTTTGGCCCGGGCAACGCGCAGCTTCCCAAGCCAAATATGTTGATGTTGGATCGCGTTGTACATATCAGCCAAACAGGCGGTGAATTCGGTAAAGGTGAGATAGTCGCCGAGTTGGATATTCACCCCGATCTATGGTTCTTTGCCTGTCATTTCCCTGGTGACCCCGTTATGCCTGGCTGCCTTGGCCTCGACGCTATGTGGCAATTAGTAGGATTCTTCCTGGGCTGGAAAGGCAACCCAGGCCGTGGCCGCGCATTGGGTTGTGGCGAGGTCAAATTTACGGGCCAAATCCTGCCCACCGCTAAAAAGATTACTTACCACATTAATTTAAAGCGCGTTATTGAACGCAAATTAATTATGGGGATCGCTGACGGTAGAGTTTCCTGCGACGGTAAAGATATTTACTTCGCAAATGACTTACGTGTCGGGCTGTTCCAGAACACTGACAGTTTCTAATCCCATCGCATGGTTATGTTGCAATCTTCTGTATGGCATAATCGCGGCCAATCATGCACACCGTCCAATTCAATGGTGCTATAACCCACAGTGCCGAGACGCAAATAGCAGCATAATGCGCCTGTTTGCCGAGTCATAGAGAGTTAAGAGGTAGTTTATGAAACGTGTTGTTGTTACCGGTATGGGAATTGTTTCCTGTTTAGGCAATGATAAAACCGCTGTGCTGGATGCATTGCGAGCTGGCCGTTCCGGTATCAAATTTCAGGAAACTTACAAAGAAAAGGGGCTTCGCAGTCAGGTCGCCGGCTCAATTGATATAAATCTCTCCGAATTAATTGATCGCAAAGTATTGCGTTTTATGGGCGACGCAGCCGCTTACGCCTACGTGTCAATGCAGCAGGCGATTACTGACTCAGGTTTGAGCGAAGATCAAGTATCTAATGAACGCACCGGAATCATCATGGGATCCGGTGGTGCATCCTCCGAAAATCTGGTTGAGTCTGCAGATATCCTCCGTGAAAAAGGTGTGAAGCGCGTTGGCCCTTATCGCGTAACCCAAACCATGGGCAGCACCACTTCGGCCTGTTTGGCGACTCCCTTTAAAATTAAAGGCGTGAACTACTCAATTTCTTCCGCTTGCGCTACTAGTGCTCACTGTATAGGTGTTGCAGTTGAGCAGATTCAACTCGGTAAGCAAGACATAGTATTTGCCGGTGGCGGCGAAGAAGAACATTGGACATTAGCAACTTTGTTTGATGCTATGGGTGCACTTTCCACAAAATATAACGACACACCAGAACTAGCATCGCGTGCCTACGACGCTGAGCGCGACGGTTTCATTATAGCGGGCGGCGGCGGCTGCCTCGTCATCGAAGAATACGAACACGCCAAAGCACGCGGCGCAAAAATATACGCTGAAATCGTAGGCTACGGCGCTACCTCAGACGGTTATGACATGGTTGCCCCGTCAGGCGAAGGTGCAATGCGCTGTATGAAACAAGCCTTGGCAACAACCAACGGCAGCATTGATTACATTAACTCCCACGGTACCTCAACACCTGTTGGCGACCTCGCTGAATTGAAAGCAATCAAAGCAACTTTTGGGAATGCTATCCCTCCGATCAGCTCAACCAAATCATTAACTGGCCACAGCTTGGGCGCCACTGGTGTACAGGAAGCAATTTATAGTTTGCTAATGCTGGAAAATGATTTCATTTGCGCGTCTGCCAACATCACCACGCTGGACGCAGAAGCGGAAGGAATGCCAATCGTGTTAAAGCGTCAAGATAATGTGAAGCTAAACCGCGTTATGTCAAACAGCTTTGGATTCGGCGGCACCAATGCCACCCTCGTGTTCCAACGGGTGTAATTAAAAATTTAAGTATCCTAAAAAAACCGCGATCACACTCGCGGTTTTTTATTTTGCGAGTGTGATAAAAATAAAGCACAGGAGCTTTTATGAGTATGCTTCGCGCTCTTGCCGGATTAGCTATCTTTATTCTAGGCTTGTACGCCGCCTGGACCCTGACCACTGGTTTGGCCAGTGGTGAAATTATGCAATTTTCAAAACATGGGAATGCCATATTCTACAAAACTGCAGAACCAAACCGATATTGGATTGCAATTTCTTTTTGGACAATCGCGTCAATAATGTTGGTGGGCGGCGGCATTAATATGATTCGAAAAAATTTATAATTACGCACGCAATTTAAAAAATAGTTTGAGCTTCGCTCGAAAAACTTATCCAATGTTGATCCCATCTGATCATTAATCCGGTCTTATTATTAGTCCCGTTTTATTATCGATTCCTAGAATTTATTGCGCACTTTGATTATGAAACCACTGCTTCACAAGCGGCAATAAACTCGGGCGCCATGGTCGCGCCTGTATACCAAAAGCGTCGCGAATTCGGCGACAACCAAGCACAGCACTCATGGGTTCATTTATTGGAGCAGTGTCCACCAAGGTGAAATTAGCATCCTGACTCAACAATTGTTGCTGCGCCAAAAGCTGAACCAATTGCTCACCAAACTCAGCTTCGTTGAGTGCGTCACCACTGCAGTAATGCATCACACCCCAGTTGTCCGCTCCACAGGCAATTTGTTTAACCAGAGCAATGCATACGCGTACAACATCTGATAAAAGCGTGGGCGCTCCTCGTAAGCGTGTATTTAATGCAATTGGTTGCTGCGTTTGAATCGCGGCTAGCAAACGCGTGAGATGGTTGTCACCCATGCTGCCAATAATCCAGCCTAACCGTAAAATAATGAATTTGGCCGAGCTATGCTCTATGGCTTGTTCTGCAGCAAAGAAAGCTTGGCCTACAGCGTTGACGGGAGCAGGAATATCCTTCTCGCTGTGACTGCTTTTGTTATCCAAGCCAAATACCTGATAACTGGAAAAGTGTACTAGCGGCACCCCCAACCCAGCGCACGCATTGGCGATATTGCCAGCCACTATGGGTAATAACAGTTGTTGGGATTCAGAGGGGGATTCCTCCCACGCAAGCGTATTGACAACCACGTCGGGCTTGTGTTGCACCAGATATTCGCGAACAGCGAACGCGTCCTCCCACTGAATTTTAGGAGACAACATTTGACACTGCTCACGCTCGAGGTCATGTTCAAGCGCTCGACCAAGCGCACTCTGAGTATCTGTAACTATTATTTTTAGGGACATAAACCGCGTTTGCTCACAACTGACCTTAGGCTGGGAGTCTGTCAAAGACCCTGCAAAATATCAATAAACACCGCTGTTTAAAAAAGTTTTTAACATGAGAGATTTAGATGGAATAGTCAGGCAACAGGGACGCGCTAACTAGGTATTGATTAGTGTCTATACTCTGGCACAATGCCCACCCCTTTCAGCTGTATGAGATCAACGATGAGTTCTCAGCCAATCGCCCACAAATCCTCGCACCTTGCTTTAACTGTTGCCGCGCTGGGCGTTGTGTTTGGAGATATTGGTACCAGCCCGCTCTATGCGCTAAAAGAAACTTTTAGCCCTCATCATGGGATTGCTCTGACCGAAGCTGCGGTACTAGGTGGACTCTCCACCGTGTTCTGGGTGCTCATGTTTGTGGTGACACTCAAATACATCACCCTTGTAATGCGTGCCGACAATCACGGGGAAGGCGGTACCATGGCGCTGCTCGCGTTGGTATTCGCCTCCACCAGCGGACATCCCAATTGGAAACCCTACCTCCTGATGATTGGCGTACTGGGCGCATCCTTGTTTTACGGCGATGCAGTCTTAACGCCTGCCGTAACTGTGCTCTCTGCCATTGAAGGACTGGAAGTCGCGACCAGCGCTTTTAAACCTTACATTGTGCCAATCGCACTAGGCGTGATCGTTGGGCTTTTTGCGCTGCAACGTGGTGGTACTTCGCGTATTGGCGCTGTGTTCGGGCCAATCACGATTGTGTGGTTTCTTGTGCTCTGTGCTTCCGGCATCAACGGTATTGTTCACAACCCTCACGTATTGTCGGCTTTGAATCCTATCTATGCCTTCCACTTTCTTACTGACCATGGTTTTGCATCTTTCCTGGTTTTGGGATCGGTCGTACTGGCGGTAACGGGAGTAGAAGCCCTTTACGGAGATATGGGTCACTTTGGCAAAGGCCCCATTCGCACCGCCTGGTTTACGCTAGTTTTTCCAGCGCTGCTTCTTAATTATTTTGGTCAGGGCGCTATTATCCTCGCAGACCCAACCACCATCGCTAACCCTTTTTTCCACATGTTCCCGGATTGGGCGCTCTATCCGGCGGTAGCCTTGGCCACCTGTGCGGCGGCTATTGCATCCCAGGCAACTATTGCGGGGGCCTATTCCTTGACGAAGCAGGCCGTACAGCTAGGCTTCTTACCACGCCTTAAGGTGGTGCAAACCTCGGCTAACGAGATCGGTCAGGTCTACTTACCGGGGCTGACATTTGTGTTGATGATCGCTGTAGTCTTGATTGTAGTGATATTTCAGTCCTCCTCAGCTCTTGCATCCGCTTATGGCGTAGCTGTCACGGGTGACATGCTGGTGACGAGCTGCCTTACGTTTTTTGTAATCTATTTTGGCTGGAAAATTCCTTTACCTTTGTGTATCGCTTCCACCGGTCTATTCCTCTGTATTGACCTAGCGCTTTTCACATCTTGTATCTCTAAAGTATTCGAGGGCGGCTGGCTACCCATCTTGATCGCCATGACCATGTTTACCTTGATGCTTACCTGGCGTCGTGGCCGAGATATATTGTTCCAGCGTTTACGCTCTTCTTCTGTACCCTTAGATGTGCTTCTGCCTTCGCTTTTTATTAGCCCTCCGCATCGCGTTCCGGGCACCGCAATATTCCTGACCGCCACACCCGAAGCCACACCTCATGCCCTACTACACAACCTTAACCACAACAAGGTTTTACATGAGCGGGTAGTGTTTCTAACGGTGGACGTGACCAACTCTCCGTGGATCGATATGAGCGATGCCTGCGAAGTGGAAGATATGGGTAACAATTGTTTCCGTGTAATTATCCACTTTGGCTTTATGAACCAGCCCGACATCACCCAAGCGCTGAAAGCGTGTGAATCAAAGGGGCTAAGCTTCCATATGATGGAAACCTCGTTCTTCTTGTCCCGTGAAAAAATTGTCCCCGTGGCGACCATGGACAGTGGTATGCCCATGTGGCGCGAGCATCTTTTCGCCACTATGGCCCGCAACGCCGGTACTGCGGTGGATCATTTTAATATTCCCACCAACCGCGTAATTGAACTCGGCACTCAGGTAGAAATCTAACTTCCGTTCCAGCAACCGATAGTACTCTATGTCCGCAATGCCTGTTTATGTTGACCTCGACATCGCCATTATTGGTGGCGGTGTGGCAGGCCTGTGGCTGGCAAATCGCCTGAAACGCCAGGGGTTTACGTTGGCGCTGTTTGAGCATAAAGCCCTAGGCAGCGACCAAACTATGGCATCGCAGGGCATGATCCACGGCGGCATGAAATACACCTTGAGTGGCATGTTAACGGGTGCATCCGAAACCATCGCAGATATGCCGAAACATTGGCGTGCGTGTCTGTGCGGCGAAGGCGATGTCGATTTGCGCAACACACGTCTTCTTAGTGATCACTTTTATCTTTGGTCGGGCAACAGTGTTACCTCGAAATTAAGCAGCTTCCTCGCAACCACTGCGCTTAACGGAAGGGTAGATCCCGTTCCAGACAACCGTAGGCCACCTGTTCTGCGTCATGCCGATTTCGGCGGAAATCTTTATAAGCTCGAAGACATAGTGCTGGATGTTCACAGCCTCGTTACCAACCTCGCACACAATATTGAGGCCGACTGCTTTCATATCGATTGGACTCAGACACGCTTCTTAACTGAATCCGGCATTATCAGCTTAAACATCGAGCATGGGGGTCAAACCTATGTGGTGAGAGCCAAGCGCTTTGTTTTTTGCGCAGGAAAAGGCAACAAAGACCTGCT
>CBHTVU010000024.1:0-26008 GCA_966096785.1 uncultured Gammaproteobacteria bacterium
TCTCGCCTAAAAATTCGGTAGGCAATGCGGAGGTTGTCGCCAATTTTTTGTACGCTTCCTTCGAGTCTTATTGGTGCATGTATACCTTTATCTGCATCAACAATGTACACGTCGCGCATATCAGCGAGTTGAGAGCGAACGGCTTCGGTGATACCGGATGAAAAATAGTCCGATTTTCCATCTGCATTCATTAAATTTTGAAAGTTTGCAATTTCTACATAGTTAGCTGCATAACCCGGTACTAGCCAACGGGGAATAAAATAAAAGCCTGCAATAAATAGAGCTAACACGGCGGCACTTATTGGGTAGCGATATGCATTGATTTTTTTACTGCAGCCCAGCCAAAAATAATGGAAATGATCGCGTGTTTTTATGCCGCTTGGTTTAATAAGGTATGCGCGAATTTTGTGCTGGATATTTTTGAGGGATTGAAGCCCCAGGGCCTTTATGGGTTCGCGCACATCAATTTTTATATCGTCGTAAATGGCTTTGGAAATGCAAATGCCATCGGCAACAGCGAGTGGTTCGAGACGAGCTGCGATATTTACGTCGTCGCCTAAAACCGCATTTTCACGTAAAAGTACCAATCCTTTGTGGATGCCGATGCGAGTTTGTAAGCGTGGCAGTTCTTTATCTCTACCCTGGTTAAATAATTGCAAATGTTTTTGAATGGCAACGGCGGCTTTTACGGCGGAGAGCGCACTATCAAAGCGGGAAAATATCGCATCGCCCGCAAATTCTATAAATACCCCATCGTGTTCTGCGATGTGAGCCAGTAAAATTTTTCGATAATCGCCCAGCATTTCTATGGTCAGTGCTTCGTCGCGGCCCATTAAGCGCGAATAGCCAACTATATCGCTGAACATAAGAGTCTGTTCGCGATGTTCCTGATGGTCTGAAACCATATAAAATGTGCACAATAATGATTAATGAGTTATTTTACGCGAACTTAAATGCCATGTAGGAAGGCAAGCGCGTGTGATTATTGTGCGGTTTTGTTTCAATTACAACTTGTTATGATTCTTTAAACGCGGGTAATTGCATATTTTGCGTAGCGGTTAGTACCCTGTTGGCCTTATTAGGCTTGCATAGGTATGATTGACCGACTGTCGGCCACTATAACCTATAAACAAGAAACCTTTGCCATGCTAGAAAAAGTCAGCTTATTTGCGAATCTTCCGTCTGAGTATCTCGCGCAATTGGAAAAACTCAGTGTGGTACGAAAGTATGCAAAAAATACAGTGTTGGTCACTGAAGGTGATGAATCAACGCACCTGTACATTATTCATAAAGGTACCGCGAGCGCTTATTTAAATAATGATGACGGTCGCCAGGTTAATTTGAATTACATGCACGATGGCGATTACTTTGGCGAATTGTCGCTGCTGGATGGGAAGCCCCGATCTGCTTCAGTTATTACAGTGACTGATTGTGAAATTATGCTGGTTTCACGCGTTAGTGTAATTGAACTTTTACGCACCTATCCTGAATTTACTATGCAGTTGCTTACCGAGCTTACACGTCGTGTACGCGAGCTTACGGATAGTGTGAAAGACCTTGCATTATTAGATGTATACGGTCGTGTAAGTGCGGCCCTTGAAAAATTGTGTGACGACAATAAGCGCATTCATAATCCCAAGGTTACTCATCAGGATATCGCCAATATGGTGGGCTCATCGCGCGAGATGGTAAGCCGCATCATGAAGCAATTGCTCATTGGTGAATATATTGAGCAATGCCCTGGCTACATTGAAATTAAAAAAAATCTACCGCGCTACTGGTAACCTGTTTAGGAATACCCTGGTGATGAGCGCGACATAATCGCTCAATTACGGGCAAGTAGTCCTGGAGCAATTGCTCAATATTCTTCACGATGAAGAATAAAAGTGATTGTTAAAGAGCGTTCCTTCGTAAAATCCGTCTTTGAAAGCTTTTAACATACAGCTCTTTAAAAGAGATCTCATAGTAAAGAGCGAATTATATTTGTTGCTTCAAAGAGTAAGGCATTTGAGGCGCTTATTCTGGATATCTAGCCTTCAAAAATCTGTGCGAAAATTAACTGCCAAAAAGTAAATAAATCACTTTTTGGCGCCTGTATTTTTGCGGGCGGCTAATGAGTTTGTGCTATAAATAAAAATAATCAATTAAATGGATAAACAGGTGGGCGACTATGCGTTCTTATTCGTTATTCCCAGTCCTGTTCTTAGTTTTTATCTCCCTTCGTCAAATCGCTCTTGCTGGTACCGCTCCTGAAATTTCCCTTGATGCTTGTTTGGCACCTGTTATCGAATCAAGCAATCCTAATAGCGCGGCTTCGAAAGTAACCATTAAAGTGCAGGATATTCGTTTCTCAGGTTGTAACAACAATAGCATTGATGCTTATTTGGTGAGCCCTGCTCATATGAAAGCGGGCAAGTATCCAGCGATTCTTTATGTGCATTGGTATGAACCGCACGCAAAAAACTCCAATCGCAATGAATTTTTACAAGAAGCCAGATCTATGGCTGAAAAAGGCGTGGTGTCATTATTGGTATCGACTTTTTGGTCCGTACCCGGTGGGAGCTATCACGAGCGGCATTGGCAAAATGATTATCAAAATACTATCAACCAGACGCAGGATTTATTACAGGCTATCAAGCTGCTGCAAAATTTTTCCTATGTAGATGATGCACGAATTGTTTATGTCGGCCACGATTACGGTGCAACCTTTGGTGCAATTATCGCGGGGCTCAATACCACCCTTAAAGGATTTGCGCTGGAGGCGGGTACTCCACGTATTAGCGAGTGGTATATGTATGGCTCAGCAAGTGGCAAGCCGGAGGGGGCTGAGGCATCACAATATCTGAATAGTTTTAAATTCATCGAACCTGCGGCCGCGATTGCAAAAGCTAAGCAACCTTTATTATTGCAATACGCCCGGAAGGACCAATTTATTTCCGAAGAGCGCACTCTGGAAATGAAAAATGCAGCTCCTAAAAATGCTGAGTTTAAACTTTACGACACTACCCATGCGATGGATTTACCCGAGGTTGAGCAGGACCGCCGTGCATGGTTAATTAAAATTTTGAAATTAAAAAAAGTATAAGCATCATTGATGTGCCCAGGGACTATGAGCACAGGATATTGATCCTTCCCGCCAAATTCATGTAGTCGTGGACTAATCTCGTCCGATCTAACTTTCATCCCTGGCGCTCCTCCTTCTATATCCCTGGGTTCACCGCTTTACGCTCTTTGAAATTTTTATTGCGACCCGTTGATTTTCATTGTTTTGGTGTTATAGTTATGTATAACAGTGTTTCGCTGGCCCGGTTAATGGCTTGCGGGGCTGGTAACTTGCAATAGATTTATGTATGGACGGTCTGCTTTTGAGTTGATTATTAAGCGAGTCCGACAGCTTATTAAACATTGAGTCAGGGAATTATCATGATGGAATCAGATGCAGTATTAGTACACCGTACCTTGGTTATGAATGACCAGCGGGCGTTTGCATTTTTGATGTGGCGTCACCAGCTGATGGTGCGCACTATGCTTTCTCGTTGTTGTAGAAGGGATAGTCATAGTGTTGATGATTTGGTTCAGGAGACTTTTTTGCGAGCTTATCTTTCGCTCGCCAGTTTCAGAAGCGAGTCAAAGTTTTCTACGTGGCTGTATCGCATTGCCTTTAATCTGGTCGCCGATAAATTTCGCCGTAAATCCTTTGAGTATTGCGATTTAAATTCAATCGAAGATCTTGCCGCTGACTGCAAATATTTGCATCAAAGTGATTTGCGTGCGGATATCACTAGGGCCATGAGTAATATTAGTGATCCGCAACAAATAGCGGTGCGTTTATGTTTGGAAGAAGGTTACACCCATACAGACGCTGCAACAGAAATGAATATGCCACTGGGAACGCTTAAATCTCATGTGGCCCGTGGTAAAGCGAACCTGCAGCAATTGTTATCGCATTGGGATGAGGTAGCATAATGCGCTTCCGCTTAAAGCACATATTCAACATCGGTAGCTTTTTATTCAGCACGTATTTATAGGCATTGTATGACGCATTCCTGGAATGATGATCAACCCATTTATCGACAATTGCGCGAGCTAATTGTCGGTTTGATGCTGACGGGTGTTTTTAAAGAGGGTGATCCCCTTCCGTCAGTTCGGCAAGTTGCCAGTGATTATCAAATTAATCATTTGACAGTAAGCAAGGCTTATCAGGAGTTGGTGGACATGCAATTGGTTGAAATGCGGCGTGGTATGGGGATGTATGTTATGCCCGGAGCTCAAGAAAAATTACATAGCATTGAAAAAGAAAAATTCCTGAAAACCGAGTTACCTGCATTGCTTACTCGTATAAAACACCTGGGCATAAGTGCTGAAGAATTATGCACCGCCATTATGAATGTAACGGGGGAAAAATAAATGGAGGCGATTATTGATGCTCAAGGGATATGCAAAAGTTACGGTAAAAAAACCGTGTTGGATAATGTGAGCCTTAAAATTCCCGCTGGACGGATTGTTGGTCTAATTGGCCCAAACGGGGCGGGCAAAACAACCTTGTTAAAAGGCATACTCGGGTTGGCAAATGTCGATGGAAGCTTGCAAGTTCTAGGAGTAAATCCATTTTCTGACCGGGTTAAATTATTAGAGCAGGTTTCGTTCATCGCAGATACTGCCATCTTGCCAAGATGGATAAAGGTAGTAGAAGCACTGGATTATGTGGAAGGAGTTCATCCAAAATTCAGTCGTGAAAAAGCTATGGGATTTCTCGCAAAAACAAATATTAGTTTAAATAGTAAAGTTAAGAGTTTATCCAAGGGTATGGTAACTCAACTTCATTTAGCACTGATTATGGCGATCGATAGCAAGTTGCTGGTGTTGGACGAACCCACCTTGGGTTTGGATATTATTTATCGTAAACAGTTTTACGAAGCTTTATTAAATGACTATTACGATGCGCAAAAAACCATTTTAATTACCACTCATCAAGTGGAAGAAATAGAAGGGCTGCTGACGGACCTCGTTTTTATTCACGATGGAAAAATTCTTCTTAATTCATCCATGGACGATATAGCTACTAAATTTGTTGAGCTGCATATTGATGCAGCTATGAGAGAGTCAGCCCTGGCCTTCAATCCCATTCATGTGAGAACCACACTGGGTGGCTTCAATATGGTATTTGAAAATGTTGTACCAGAGGATCTACAGGCCTTGGGTAAAGTGACTACTCCAAGTATCGCTGATTTATTTGTGGCAAAAATGCAGCCATCGAAACCTATGTAGTTAGAAGGATAAATATGAACACTAACATTCTGGTAACACAAGTAAAGCGCGAGCTGTGGGAGAATAAAGTAAGCTTTATTAATGCCCCCGTCATTATTAGTTTACTTGTTATAGCACTATCCCTTTTTATAAGTATTTTTCTGACCAACTATACTCATAGTAATGCAAGGGATTTCACTTACACATTTAGTATTGGTTCCTCTGACGATAACCAACCTCAAACACCTGTGTCTCCGGAAATTGTTGATCAATCAAAAAACGAACCTGAAAAATTTAATTTACTTTCTTCGATTGAAAAAGACCCCACTGCATTCAACGGTTTTATTCTGGGCGTTATGTATGCTAACTGCGCCTTGCTGTGTGTGGTGTTTTCTGTGGTGCTTGGGGTTTATTCGTTACGTTGTTTGTTTGATGATAGGAAAAATAAAGATATTTTATTTTGGCGTTCTATGCCAGTAAGTGAGACAGCGAATGTGTTAGTAAAGTTGCTCATGGTGCTAGTTATTGCCCCTGTTATTGTTCTGATTCTAAATGCGGTAGTAACCCTGATTACTTTTTTTATAAGCTTAATTTATTTTTCGTTCCAGGGTATTGCGGTAAGTTATTTGGTTTCATCGGTTGTTAAAGGGGGTGCCTTCTACATTCCTTTTCAAATTTTTTACGAACTAATGTTTAGTTTATTGATGCTTATGCCTGTTATAGGGTTTTCATTTTTTGCGTCTGCATTTGCGAAAAAAACTCCGTTCTTTACATTTGCGAGCCCGCTGATTTTGATTATTGTAGACCGGATTCTGAATGCAGCATTCGGAATTAGTACGGGTATTTTCGATTTGCTTGCAACCTATGGGCATGCAATTTCAAATACACGGGCCGCATTTATCTTGCAACAAAGTTTCACCTTTGAATCTTCAATGATTTTTCCGCTTTTGGTTTGTATAGCTATTGGAGCGTTATTTATCGCTGGCGCTATTTGGCTGCGCAATAACCGCTATGAAATATAACAGCGAATTAGTTATATTTTTTGTGATTGTTTTTTTGAATGGACTCTAATCCTGGATGAGCTAAACCTGAAGCGGTTTAGCTCATCGATCTATTTCGCACCCAGATCCTGTGAATTAATTCCATTTCAATCATTAGTCTGCAAGTAAACGGTGTTCGCTCCGTAATTCCCGCCACAATTCAAGTGCGACTAAAAATGTGACTGCCAGGACAAGTGCATAAATTGTCATCACGTACTCATAAGGTGCTACGTTGTTCCAGGCGCGTGCAATACCCAGGTAGCATGAGTAAAACCAAGAGACCAAAGAAACTACTGCTGTGATTAGCACATATAATTGTGAATTTTTGCTGGCGTTGATAAATCCGGTCGGCGATGTGATGACATTAAAACTGTAATAGTGTTGAAAAAATCCGTTAATAGTGAGAATGCTTACAACGGTAAATTTCCCCCAAAGTTTTTGATTCAGTAGATAGGCTGGGTTATCTAAATAGCCAATAGTGACAATAGCCAACCCCGAAATCCAGAGTACTACCAAAGCCAGTGTTACTAAACTCGAATTGTCTTGAAGATCAAGAATAGCGCGCCTATCTAAGGCTCGGCCGCGCCACCTGGCAAGTGCAATATCCTGTTTTAGTAGAATGCCTATTGAGAGACAAGCGGCAATTAGATGAACATAGACTAAAAGTGTTTTGAACATTGTCAGATTCCCCATCGTTATTATTAAAAGCCCTTATTATCAAGGGGTGTTTGGGGCACGTTTTTGATTTGGCGCAATAATTCGATAAATATTCTATAAGCGGCGGTTATTGCGGGCCTGGTCACCGCTGTCTGGTTTTTATTTGGCCAAAAAAACAAACATCTCCATCAGTCGTCTGCAATGTAAGCAAGTAACAATTGCATGTCTGACCTGCAAGCTATAAATTCGTCATTCGCTTAATTTGCCACGCACAACCCAACTTTTATGTGGTCGCTTGAACTAAAAGGAATCCGTTAATGAAAATAAATAAAACCCAATGGTTAGTGAGTTTGGTTATATCCGGGCTGCTAGTGACCGCTTGTCAACAGCAATCCACTAAGCCAACCGTAACTGATGCGAATTCAACATCGGCGATTAATAATGCGGTGATTCAAAAAAGCCCCAACGATGACCGCACCTATGCCGCACTTCTCTTACCGAATAAATTGCAGGTGGTTTTAGTTTCAGATCCTACGTTGGAAAATTCAGCCGCTTCTTTGGCTGTTGGTGTTGGCAGTGCTCATGATCCAGATGGTCAGCAGGGGTTGGCGCATTATCTGGAACATATGTTATTTTTGGGGACATCGAAATTTCCAGAGCCTGATGGCTTTATGACGTTCACACAAACTAACGGTGGAATGACGAACGCGTTTACCGCACCAGATAAAACCAATTATCTATTTCAAATTAATTCAAGTAAGTTCGACGAAGCTTTGGACAGATTCAGCGATTATTTTAAAGAACCAAACTTTGATCCAAACTATTCTGATAAGGAGCGTAATGCTGTAAATAATGAATGGTCCATGCAAAAAAAGCAGGACCCAAGAATTATGAGGCGAATTGATGGACTCACTATCAACCCTGTTAGCCCCTATGCAAAATTTAGCATTGGTAATCTTGAAACTCTTGTAGATCAGCCCAACGCTAAGCTCAATGAGACTATGAAGGCGTTTTACCAGCGCTATTATTCGGCCAATATCATGCGTCTGACTCTTGTGGGTAAACAGTCGATTCCTGAATTGAAAGCGCTCGCTGAAAAACATTTTGCCAGTATCGCGAATAAAAATGTTCCTATGCCAGACATTACCGTTCCCGGCATAACAGATGCTGAAAAATCCAAAAGTATTCACTATGTTCCCAACAAAGATTTTAAAATGCTTTACGTAGATTTTTCCATGAAATCTAATAAAGAGTTGTGGCGTTTAAAACCCAACGAATTTGTTCGCAATTTATTTACGAGTGAAGAGGCGGGCACCTTGTGCGAACAACTGCGTAAAAAAGGTCTCGCAGTAAACACCACCGCTTATTTTGATTCGGACGCTTACGGTAAGGATGGCTTTATGCGCGTTCAAGTTGAATTAACGGATACAGGTCTTGCAAAACAGGATGAAGTTGTTGCCGCCATTTTTGCTTACACGGATTTGGTAAAGAGCCAGGGACTGAACGAAAATTACTATCGCGAATTGCAAGCGATGCGCGCCAGGGATTTTCTGACGATAGGAAAGCAACAGCCTTTGCAGCAGGCAGTTCAGTTGACTCTGTTGCAGTTCGATGTACCGGTGGAAAACATATTAAATGCCGATTACACCTATGAGCATTACAATGAGAAGGTAATTAAAGACGTACTTGACCAACTTGATGCTCACAAAGTGCGTATTTGGCATATTAGCAAGCAAGAGAAGGCTGAAAAACCGATTAGCTTTTTTGACGGAAAATATGATGTTAAAGATATTACCGCCGCGGACTACGCAAATTTTGATTCCCTGGCAAAAAAATATCAATTCAACTTGCCACCACTAAATAATTTATTTACCGACAAAGCGGCTCCTGTTGTTGAAAGTAAATACCTAAAGCCCCATGCAGTAGTGAGTTCGGCGGGTATTGAAGCATTTGTGCAACAACCGGAGTTTTATCGCGAAGACAAAGGTTTGGTGTCACTGGAAATAAACTCCGTTCTGGGGCAACAAAATGCGAAGAATTTTGTGCTTGCCAATTTATTAAATGATATTTATAAAAAGCAAAACACAACCTTGATAGACCGCGCCTACAATGCGTCGTTGGAGTTGGCTATAAACCTTAATGGTTCCAGATCGCAGGCCATCTATATTTCCGGTTATACGACTAAACACTTGTTGTTACTCAATGAATTGCTTGAGAGTTTTGCGACATTGGAGTTTTCTCAAACAGCTTTTGAAGAGGCGTTGGTTTCTTACAAAGAGGAATTGGCGAATAACAATAAAAATCACGTGTTCCGTCAACTTTACAGTCACTTATCTCGGCTCACGCACAAACAACAATGGACTGATAAAGAATTATTAGCTGCGACAGAAAAAGTCAGCTTGCAAGATGTCATTCGTTATTACAAAGCTGTGAAGGCAGATCCGCTTATTCGTATTTTGGCGGCTGGTAATTACAGTGAAGAGTCGGTTAAAGAAATGGCGGCTACAGCTGCCAAAATTTTACCAGGTAAGCGTTTGCCATCAGCCAGAACCATTGAGCAATATTCAATACCTGCGCAAGGAAA
Source organism: uncultured Gammaproteobacteria bacterium (assembly GCA_966096785.1). Taxonomy (GTDB): domain Bacteria; phylum Pseudomonadota; class Gammaproteobacteria; order Pseudomonadales; family Cellvibrionaceae; genus Cellvibrio. The sequence continues at coordinate 9,529 of CBHTVU010000024.1, forward strand.
AGTTATTGAGTTTAAAGAGTCTTTAGAGTTGGCAGACAGTGCGGTATTGCAGACGTGGTTTCGTGAAAAAAAATCCGATGACGAACAAGCGCAGCTTAGTGTATTGAATGCATTCCTGGATAAAGCATTTTTTATGCAATTGCGTACCAATGAACAATTGGGTTATGTAGTTCAGAGTGTTCCCTATACAGTCGATGAGATTCCTGGCTTTGCTATGGTCGTTCAAAGCTCAAATTCGGATGTAATAAAAATAAAATCGCGTATTGATAAATTCCGTCACGAATATTTGGCAGAATTAAAGTCCGTAGAACCTGCAAAAATTGAAGAGACTAAACAGGCGATCATTGCCAACATCACCCAAAAGCCTACTGACTTTTATAAAGAGATGGATAAATATACCAAGGAATTTTGGCACGCCAAATATACATTTGATGCTCGCGATCGCCAGCTGGCTGCACTTAAACGAGTAACTAAAGAAGATCTTGTCAAAATCTACGAAGAGCTGCTCTTAAACGGTAAAAGTGCAGGTATGTTGTTGCAGGTTCGAGGCACCAATTTCAAAGATAGTACTTTCGCGCCTCTCAAACCCTAACTGGTAAATTTGCCGCTATAATAAGGCGCTGTTAATACTAACAGCGCTTTTTAATTTTAAATCTCCGAAGGTAAATATGAGTAACGCTGAAAACGATCAATTTTGGAATTTGGTTGATGAATTTATTGAAAGAGCTAATGCAGCTTGTGATCAAGCGGACCCTGGTTTGGTGAGTGCAGCTTTGCTTAACGCTTCTGCACGATTTAATGCTTTTGTCGTTGCCAGTTCATCAATAGACCGAAAAGAATATATTGATGAGATCGAGAGCGCCCAAAAATATCTTACCGGTCGTTACGCGGAATTGGTGCGTGATAATTTGGACGACTACAGAGACAACTACAAAACTTATATTCGCCCTGATGACGCAGATGAGTGATTAACTGATTTAAACGTGCGTAAATTTTTGTTGTTCTTGTATACAAGTTGTAGGGTGTGAGACAAAATCCGGCCAGATAAATAATAAAGTGAGATGACAAACTATGAAATTTTTTATTCGTTGCCTAAGTATTTGTACCTTCATTTTTTCCTTTCCTGTTTTTGCCGACGTCAAACTGCCGCGTTTGGTCAGTGACGGACTGGTATTGCAACGCGATAAGCCCATTAATCTGTGGGGCTGGGCTGATGAAGCTGAGCAGGTTAGCGTCACCCTGGGTAAACAAACTCTGACGACCGAAACAAAATCCGGTCGCTGGCACGTAACTTTTAAACCGCTTTCTGCAGGCGGGCCTTACACCCTCGATATTCAGGGAAAAAATCAGCTACAAGTCAAAGACATAATGATTGGAGATGTGTGGATTACCGCAGGTCAGTCCAATATGGAACTGCCGATCAGACGTGTTAAAAATTTATATCCCAATTTAATAAATACTACCCAGCTACCTAATATTCGCGAATTTTCTGTACCTGTTGTTTACGCTTTCAAAGGCCCTCTGAATGATTATCAGCAAGGCGCATGGAAAGCGGCTATATCACAAAATCTTTCAGATTTTTCTGCAGTGGGGTTTTTCTTCGCACGTGCTGTTCATGAAAAAAATAAAAATGTTCCTGTTGGTTTAATTAGCATTTCGGTAGGTGGATCGCCAGCCGAAGCATGGTTAAGTGAAGGTGCACTGGAAAAATATCCGCATTATCTTGCACAGTTGCAGCCTTTTAAAAGTGATAGCTTCGTTGCAGATACTATTGCTAAAGACAAAGCCTCCAGTTCTAAATGGTATAGCGATTTGGCTGCGAAAGATGAAGGCTTAAAGTTGAAATGGTCTGATAGTTCAATCGCTGAAAAAGATTGGAATACATTTCAAGTACCTGGTTTTTTGCGCGAGCAGGGGAGTGATTTCGTACAAGGTTCTGTGTGGTTCCGCAAAACATTTGAGTTAACTGCCGATCAAGCAGCGAAACCTGCAACACTTTGGTTAGGCGCTATTGTCGATGGAGATCAAGTTTTCATTAATGGTAAAGAAGTTGGGCAAACAGGTTACCAGTATCCGCCGCGCATTTATTCTGTGCCTGCTGACCTGTTAAAAGCAGGAAAAAATACCATTAGTATTCGCGTTACAAGTTATTCTGGAAATGCAGGTTTCGTAAAAGAAAAACGTTATGAGCTCGATTTGGCTGGCGAATCTATTTCACTTGCTGGTGAGTGGCGATATAAAGTTGGTGCTCGCGCAGAAGACATGACTAAGACAACAACGCTTCACTACCAACCTGCCGCATTGTTCAATGCGAAGTTGGCACCCAGTTTAGGTTTTGGTATAAAAGGAGTGATTTGGTATCAGGGTGAATCCAACACCACTAGATACAAAGAATATGAAACATTATTTGCGGATGTTATTCGCGATTGGCGCAAGCAATTTAATCAAGGCGACTTCCCATTTTTATTTGTTCAGCTAGCGAATTTTATGGCGGCAAAGTCAGAACCCTCTGAAAGTGATTGGGCCGCAACTCGTGAAGCTCAGCGTAAGGCGCTCAATGAAAAAAATACCGCTATGGTTGTCGCGATTGATGTTGGTGAATGGAATGATATACATCCCCTTAATAAACAAACGGTGGGTGAGCGTTTAGCTTTAGCCGCGCAGAAATTGGCTTATGGAGATAGAAAAGTTATTTCATCTGGCCCTAATGCCAGCTCTGTTAAACGTGAAGGTAAAAGTTTGTATATTAATTTTGATAGAGATTCGGACGATTTGCTGATCACTGGAGATGGTGTTTTACATCAAATTGCAATTGCAGGTGCTGATAAAAAATATGTGTGGGCTAAAGCCAAAATTCAAGGGAAGAAATTGGTAGTGTGGAGTGATGACGTAGCTGACCCTGTCAGCGTTCGTTATGCATGGGCGGATAACCCGCAGGGCGCAAATCTGTATAATAAAGCCGGTCTGCCTGCATCACCCTTCGAGTTGTCCCTGGAATAAATTGCGGGCGCGGGTATTAACTACATTTGGTGATATGCCTTGCCTGATTCAAATCCTTTCTTCAGTCATGAACCGCGGGCCGCTGTAATAGGCGGCGGCCCTGCAGGTTTAATGGCAGCCGAAATAATAGCGAGCGCAGGTCACAAAGTCGCGCTTTACGATGCAATGCCATCGGTTGGGCGAAAATTTCTATTAGCTGGAGTAGGTGGGATGAACATCACTCATTCCGAACCCCACGAAATACTATTGTCTCGTTATTCAAACCGCTCCGTATTTTTGAAACCCGATCTTGATAATTTCTCATCACAAGCGCTACGCGATTGGATTCATGGCTTAGGTATAAAAACCTTTGTGGGTTCATCGGGTCGAGTTTTTCCCACCGACATGAAAGCTGCGCCCCTCTTGCGCGCTTGGCTGCATAGGCTGCGAGAACTGGGTGTTGAATTTTATCCTCGTCATCGTTGGGATGGCTGGACAGAGGAAGGCAGTTTGAAACTTGTCGAGCAAAAAAATAATCTTATCACTGAAAAAATTATCAAACCTGATGCTGTAGTCCTCGCACTCGGTGGTGCAAGTTGGCAACGTTTAGGGTCGGATGGTGTATGGGTCAATTTGCTCCGCGAAAAAGATGTTCGTGTGAATGATCTGCTGCCTTCCAATTGCGGATTTGATATTGATTGGAGTGAAAAATTTCAAAATGAGTTTGCAGGTGCCCCTCTGCAAACCGTTCGCCTGACATCGAAGGATTTGAACGGTCAGTCAAAATCCATTCGCGGTGAAGCTGCAATAACTAAAACAGGAATTGAAGGTACAAGTGTATATGCGCTTTCTGCGAGCCTGCGTGATTCCATTCTGGCTAAAGGTTTTGCTGAGCTTTCAGTGGATTTGCTCCCAGATTTAACCTTAGAAAAAATCCTCGCACAGCTAAACAAACCGAGAGGAAAAAATTCCATCAGTAATTTTTTGCGAAAGCAGTTGAATTTACCTACCGTGAAAGTCGCGCTTCTTCGCGAGCTTACTGCTGCGTCTGTTTGGCAAGATAATTCTCAATTGGCGAGTGCGCTTAAAAATTTACCTTTACGTCTAAACGCTTTTCGACCAATTGATGAAGCGATTAGCACTGCAGGTGGTGTGGATCCAACCGAGCTAACGCCGTCATTAATGATTAAAAAAATTCCTGGCATATTCTGCGCAGGAGAAATGCTGGATTGGGAGGCGCCCACTGGCGGCTATTTATTAACGGCTTGTTTTGCAACTGGTAAGGCAGCAGGGCAGGGTGTCATTAATTATTTGCAGTCCAGGTCAAGATGAAAAAATTATTAATTATTGGTTATGTGTGGCCAGAGCCAACATCTTCAGCTGCGGGTACTCGTATGCTGGAGTTGATAAATCTTTTTATTTCACAAAAGTGGCAAGTTGTATTTGCCTCTGCCGCTGCTTTATCGGAGCATCGCGCTGATTTAACTTTATTGGGTGTTGAAGAAAAAGCCATAGCGCTAAACGATTCCAGTTTTAACGAATACATTAATTATTTGCAACCGGACGCCGTTTTATTTGATCGCTTTTTTACGGAAGAACAATTTGGTTGGCGCGTGGAACTGGTATGCCCTAACGCTTTGCGAATATTGGACACCGAAGATTTGCACAGTCTTCGCTATGCGCGCCACAAATTATTAAAAGAATCACAACGAGATAAAGAAAAAGAACATGACCGCCAAAGTGTCGGTCCTGTATTAGCTAATGCTGCTGAACTATTTTCGCTCATGTCGGTTGACGATATGGCTCAACGTGAAATTGCAGCCATATTTCGCTGTGACCTCACATTGATTATCTCTGAATTTGAAATTGATTTACTTGCTCAATTTTTTTCAGTTCCCGAGAGCGTATTACTCTACTGTCCCTTTCTAGCAAGCGACACTATGGCTGAAAAGATTGCCAACTTTGAGGATCGAGAGCATTTTATTGCTATAGGAAATTTTCGCCATGAACCTAATTGGGATTCGGTTCTTTATTTAAAGCATGCTATTTGGCCATTAATTCGAGCCGATCTCCCGCAAGCGGAATTGCATATTTACGGTGCTTATCCTCCACCAAAAGCTACGCAACTACATAATGCTAAAGAAGGTTTTCTTATTAAGGGATGGGCCGAGGATGCAAATGTCGTCATGGGGCAAGCGCGCGCGTGCCTCGCTCCCTTGCGATTTGGTGCTGGCATAAAAGGCAAGTTGATGGATGCTATGCGTCAGGGAACACCAAGTGTGACAACCGCAATAGGTGCAGAGGCTATGTGTGGCGATTTAAGCTGGGGTGGATACATTGAAAATAATGCAGTTCAATTTGCTGAGGCTGCAATAAAACTTTATAGCGACCAAAGTCGGTGGCGTGAAGCGCAGACCCAGGGTTTTACTATTTTGAAAAAATATTTCGGTGCTCAGGACTATTCAGCGTCATTAGTAGCAAGACTTACTGGACTTCAAAATAATCTGAATGCAGAGCGCCAACAAAATTTTATCGGCGCTATGCTGCGGCACCACACTTTAAAAAGCACACAATATATGTCGCAGTGGATTGAGGCTAAAAATAAAAACTAGGGTGCAATTTTTATTTTCTTTTTCAAGGGCTCAAGAGCAACTTCCACTCCGTCTTTCAGCAACTCCTTATCTTTTTCGCTCTCGAACAAGTGTTCCTTTAACTGACGTTCATCCTCTTTCGTGTTGATAACATAAGGATTACTGATTCCCCCGTAGGACGTAAATATCCAATTCCCTGCAGAATCATAAGCATCAATTTCAAGACTCAATGCTGTGGTGGATCCCGACCACTCCCTGTTTGAGCCTGATCCGAAACCTATAATTTCCAGGCGTTGTTTTACGTGATCCCAAATAGCCATCTGTCCACTTAATTTAGCCTTGCGGGATACGACGGCGGGAATGAGCGCTATATCAAAAGTAACCTGTTCTTTGATACCTAATAAAAAGGCTTGCTTATGTGAGCGTATATCCTTGCCTGCCTGATTGGGCACCATAAATAATCTGTCCACTCCCTCAGGTTTTGAGTTGGAATTAAGTGTGATTTTTACTGGCGAAAATTTTAACGCCTTCAATTCGCTAAAGAGAGCGTCTTGAATAATGGGAAGTTCCTGAGGGACCGTCGGAAAATCGTGGGCCGTAGGAAGCACAACAACACGTGCATTTTTTGGAACTGTAGGAAATTTATCGGCGTAGGTATTTGGCTCTGGTTCGCCGGCATATAGAATGTTTGAAGCCAGGCAGAGAAGAGCTATGAATATGTTTAGCGTTGAACGCATGTTGAGTCCCTGTATGTTGATTTAATCTTTTGATGGAGATGTAATGACTATCGCTAAGTGTGAGTAAACTCTATTTTCAATAGCGATGCTGAAATATAGCAGAATTCATTCTTAATGGCCCGTCAGAACTGGCTTGGCGCGCGACCACTGTGTGATTTGTGTAGAAGGTACACATTCATGTTCTTTCTATGTTATCCCGATCCAAGTGAGCGCTAGCGATTTCATTATTGATATCATCTTGCCGTTTGGATTACGGAGTCCTGTTTCGCCATTACACATTAGAAAAGCACCCTCTGTGTGTCGTAGTGGATTGAGGCCAGAAATAAATCATAGGTAGATCCGCATTCCCTGCGGATCGTGTTTTACAGTCATTTATTTAAATGGCTTGTGTTTGTGACAATGCTTCAGATTGGAAGTGTGCTCGCATGTCCTGAATAACAAATTTATGCATGGTTTTTATTACTTGGTCGATAAATATTGATGAAATATTTTGTGGAAAAATTCTATTTTCATAATAAGTGACCATGTTAACTTCGGAAGTTTCTCCATCTACATCATTTACCTCAATATATCCACCCAATAATTTGATGGTGTGTTGAAAACGAATACTTTGCTCGATGATTTCAAACTCTATTCGGTTTTCACTTAAAATATTTGTGATTCTTTTGGTGAGGTAGCCTCCATCACTGTATCGGCAGCGACAAATATCTCCGACTTTGCTGTATTGTCCTTCGACTTGTTGTGGTGTTGGCAGGCTTAATTTTAGTAACCAGTTAGGTGTTTTTTTAACATGCTCGTAAAAGCCTACTTTTTTCCACACATCATTTTTTTGAGCAGGAATTATCATTTTAGTATGGGCACTGTGAATCGGTTGGTTTTTCATAATGGTTTCCTTGTTAGTCTATGTTTGAGTAAAAGTTGAAGTTAGTAAGAACAGGACAATGGTTCGCTTGCGTTAAAAAGAGCTATGCAACCGATAATGTGGGTGTTCACCCGTTTAAAGCGTTTGCTGAGTTCGGTATGTAATTGATTGGCAGAGTCGTCTTCACCGTTAATGACTTTCAGTTGATGAAGCAGAAAGTAAACAAAGCGGCTCAGGGACGTTTTGCGAATACCCCGATTTAAAATCGTGTAACCAAATACATGGCTGGCAGGTCGCATGAGAGGTTTGATAGCGTCAAACACCATTCCCTTTTCGGTTAAATTTCCGGGCATACAGTGCAGCAGGCCGCCGAGGGCGATTGAATCGAAGGCTTGGCCTGTGAAGGGAATTGCTTCGAGTGCATCACACTCGAATGTTTCAGGATGAAAACGCGCCAAACGATGTGCGGTGTAAGAAAGGCAATTGCGTTGCAGGTCAAACAAACCGATGCGCACACTTCCTGGTTCATGAAGGCATTGATTTAAAAAGTATCCGGTTCCCACTCCTACATCGGCGTGATTGTCGGACATGTATTTGCGGTAGAGATCCAGAAAATGTTGCGGGTCACACCGCCATACGTGAGGTGCTAATAGGCGGTAGATAAGAAAGTCATAACAAGCCAACAGCCAGCGTGTATAAATACGGGCTCCGTCTTGTGTTGTTCTTATTGTATTCATAGGCTTCTCCTCAGTAGATGACCGGTGCCGATTCGGTGAGTTGAATCGCTTGTTGTGGTCAAATTACGTCGAGGTAAGGCCCTGTGCTTCCAGCTTGATAAAAGTTGAATAGAAAAATTATTTTTTTTTAAAAATCAAATAGTTAAAAATCTCCAAAATGATAATTCTGGAAATTTTTATTGGGTTTTTTAAACAGAAATTATAAAAAGGGAGTTATTTCAAGAGGGATTTTCGGTAGGCGCCGGGCGATACGCCGGTTATTTCTTTGAAAGCTGCATAAAAATTGGATTGGGTACTGAAACCTACTTCCAGACTAATAGATAGCACTGAGGATTGGGGTTCATTCACAAGAATTGCCTTGGCCGCTTCGACCCGTCGTTCACGGATAAAGCGGGAGAAGTTCATTGCAAACTCCCGGTTTACCAGCTCTGACAACTGGTGCGGGCTGAGTCCAACAGCTTCTGCCGTCATACCCAGATTCAATTTTTCGTTTTGGTAAAGTTTGGATTGAGACATTAATTGATCAAGTTTCTCAACGTATGACTTAACATCCAGGTCCTTTAGTGTGGATGCCGAGTAATTCAATTGCGACACCTCAACCAGCTGTTCGAGCAAGTCAGGGAATACAATCAAGGCAGCCACTACCAACATGATGGATATTCCAATGCTGTTAGTATAAAAAACATAAAAGTAATGGTGATCTATATAGGGTATGGATATGCCCAGAAAGAGCACCAGGATGGCGATCATGCAAAACAATAGAAAGAAAAACATTTCAACATGGAAGCGTTTGCGTTGCGCACGCAAACCAAACAATAAATGGGCTAATGAAAAGCAATAACCCATACCTACCATGAAAATAATCGGGATGGCGATTTCATAGCGTAGAAAAAAATTAAATAACAAGGGCGTGAAGTGCAGCAGCAGGAGGGGATGCAAAGGTCTTTCCGGTAAGAAGGTCGCACGTCCAAAGAAAAAGAACATCGCAGGCGCAAGAAACAGACAGAATCGATAACCGGCCATCATTAAAACGTCAGTACCGCTCAGAAAATAAGCCAAATGCCCCAGCTGAAGCCCAGCAAAACACAACATAACAGCTACACAGGATAAAATCGCATGCCAGGATCTATTGACGGTTTTCAAAAAGAAAACATAAGCGACAATTAAAATTAGCGCGCTGACTACCGAAAAGCCAATGGTTAAAATGCTGAGAATATTTATCATCAGATGGTTATTTGGTTGCCTAAATTTGAAATAGGCATAATTGCTTGAACCACGACTCTACCTGCAACTTTTTTAAGGTTCAACCGTAGCTAATAAGTGATGCCTTGTTTTATAGAAATCCCGTTAATATCGCGACCTTTACTATAAGGTCTTTGTAATAGATAGAGTGGTAGCACATCCAGAGTTTGAAATATGACCATGTCACCCGATTCTCGTAATGACGAGCTTATAAATTTAATAGCCCGGTGTGCTATACGAGATCAAGCCGCATTAAAAATGCTGTTTGACCGTGTTAGTCCTTATTTAAACGCGATTGTTTATCGCATCGTTAAATCTGACGATATAGGTAAGGAGGTTTTACAGGAGGCTTTTCTGCAAATTTGGAGCAACGCTCAAAGCTATCGTCCCCATCTGGCAAATCCATTGACCTGGATGGCAAGTATTGCTCGTTATCGCGCTTTGGATCGTCTTGCATCTGAGCAGCGATTGCGTGAACGTTTTGTATCCGCAGATAGTGATTTCCTTCTGGATGAGCATGCAAGCCACCACAACCCTGAACAGGACGCCAGTGCGAGTCAGCTAAAATTCAATTTGCATAAATGTTTGTTGGCGCTTAGTGAAAATATTAAACGTAGTGTTGAGCTGGCTTACTTATATGGCTATTCGCGGGAAGAAATTGCGGAAAAATTTTCTACCAACACTAATACGGTTAAATCCTGGTTACATCGCGGCGCAGAAAGGTTGAAATTATGTCTCGAAACGAATCAGTAGATTCTGGAATGAATCACGACGTGCTCGCGTTTGAATATGTGACAGGCGTTATGCGAGGTCAAGAAAGGCAAATATTTGAGCGCTTGTTAAAAACCAATGACGGCCTTGCTGACCAGGTGCGTTTTTGGGAGGAGCAATTGATGCAGTTAAGCAATGAGCAAGACCGACGCGAACCGGCGGCAGACGTGTGGGAGGCTATTCATAAAAAAGTAAATGCAGCACAAGGCTCAACATACAACAAGGAAAAACTCCCTGTATGGTCGCGCTGGACAATTTGGCTCGTACCCGGAATTAGCTTATTAATATTGGTGAGTGCATTATTTTTATTTGTTCCGCAACGCAATATGAGCGGGCCTAATGCGGATTATGTTGCGGTGTTAACTGATGCTAAAGGTGCGCCACGTTTAACGGTGCTCACCGCTACCAAAGGAACTGCTTTATGGCTTAAATGGAATGATCTTAAAATTCCGGCAGATAAAAATTTGCAATTATGGGCTGTATCAAAAAGCGATGGCCAAATTCGCCCACTAGGTGTATTTTCACAAACGGATATTGAGCAGCAACCGTTATCGGTTCCCAGCTGGAGATTAATTAAGGATTCAGAATCCTTATTGTTAACCGAGGAAGATATAGGTGGTTCTGCAATTGATGAACCAAGCGATATTGTTGTTGCAAAAGGTGTTTGTGTTCTCCTTGCAAAAATTGAAAAGTCGATATAATTTCCCGTATGGCTTGCATGCTGTAAATAAGAAGACAGATGCAGGCTGTTTCTATTTAAACACCCGAAGTGTACATTCGGGTTTTAACATCAAAAAATTCCGGGGCAGCTCACCATGAAACTCAAGCAGTTATGCGTTAGCATTGGGATTTGCTTTCTGTGCGGCTCCGCCAGCGCGTTGGATTTTCAAGTCAGCGATGCCAATTTTAAACAATGCTTAGTTGCGCTTGCTGAAAAGAATAGTTGGGCCAATTTTGATGCGGTCACCAAAATTGAATGCCATTCCAAAAATATTTCCCTAGTGGATGGTTTGGAAAAATTCCCCCAGCTGCAAAGTCTTTCGCTCTATAACAATCAAATATCCAAAGCGTCGCTTAAAAATATCCCTAATCTCCGCCAGTTGAATCTTGCAAAAAATGCATTAACTGTGTTTGAGTTGGAAAATTTACCTGCGCTTGAGGAGCTTTTTATCTTTAACAATAAGCTCGCCGCACTTGAGTTAAAGAATCTGCCCAAATTAAAACTGCTGAAAGCTAATGAAAACCAATTTCTAACCTTCATATATAGTGAATTGCCCGAATTGGAAAAAATTTACATTTTCAATAATTTAATTGTAAATTTTGATATATATCATTTACCGAAACTTCGTTACATGGATTGCCGACAAAATCCTATGCCGGATAAACTTTATGATGAAATGAATGAACAGAAGGGTGTCACTTTCTTGCATGATGGTAATGCCAAAGATTGGAATTAAGTTGAAATGATGGAATGAATTTATGATAAAAATGACGTCTTTTTCTGCGTGCTGTGCAGGTCTTTGTGCAACTATGATTGCTGCAGCCAATGAGCCAGAGGCTCATGATTTTGATTTGGGCTCACGCAGTCGTTATGCTGATTACTCAGGTGAAGAGTCGGCTCGCGCTGCATCATTATTGCTGCGTTTAAAAATAGACTCCAAATGGAGTGAAACGCTCGAAACTCATCTGCAGTTAGATAATGTAAGTCGCGCCTTCAAAGATGAGCATAGTGATGGTGTTGATCTTAATGGCAAACCCATAATTCCCGATGCGGGAGGTTTTGATTTTAATCAAGCTTATGTCGCTATGAATTATGATTCAGTAAAAGTTCAATTGGGGCGTCAGCGAATAAATCTTGATGACCAACGTTTTATTGGTGGCAATGGTTTTTGGCAAAATGAACAAACCTTTGACGCGGCCTTGGCCACCGTAAAATTTTTGAGTAATTCGCAATTCACTTATGCCTATATTGGGAACGTAAATCGCATATTTGGCGATCACGCAGATAAGAATCTGAACCCTGGCGATGAAGGATACGAATCGTGGGATGGAGATAGGCCCGCTGCTATTCTGGGTGATCACAAACATCACACTCACATTGCGCAGCTCAATTACAATGAATGGGATTATTCGCAAATTACGGCTTACGCCTATGCAATGGACAATAAAACTTTACCCAGTGCTTCTAATAACACCTTGGGAGCCAATTACAATTTTACTTACAAAGCAGATGCAATTAAATATCGCGTGCGTGTTGAATCAGCGGTACAAAAACAACCTGAGCTGAATGATAGCCCTTTATTAACCTATTATTTATTGGATGCGAATATAGGTATAAACCGCTTGGAATTTAATGGTCGCTATGAAGTATTGAGCAATAAGGAAGGTGTTAACTTTATAACACCGCTTGCTTCGCTACATGATTTTCAAGGTGCGTCCAATCTTGTTCAAAATTACGCATCTAAAGGCATAAAGGATTCATCAATTGGTTTCACCTGGCGGGCGACGCCCTTTAAAATTGAAAGCCAATATCATCAATTTCATTCCTACACATCCAACGATTATCTAGCTCAGGAACTGGATCTTACTCTCAGTTACAGACCTAATCGCAAACATGTAGTCAGTTTATTAATTGCTTATTTTAAACCTGAGCTTGATGGTTCTGAAGAAAGAAGTACTCGCAAACTCTATCTGGATTATGCTCACAATTTTTGATAGCGATTAATTACAGATTGCAGGAATGAAAAATTCTCTCCGAAAAATCAAAACTGCTATAAATTTTTATTATTCACACTCTAGCAACTGAAAAATGCAGCAAGAATCTTAAAGCGTTTACTTGCTGCATTTTGTTGCGGTTATGGGCGAGCAATTTTCCAGCCGGTATATTCACCGTTTACATCACCCGCTGCGGAATCCCCAGAATAAAAATAAAGTGGTTTGCCTTTGTAGGCCCATTGTAGAACGCCGGGTTCGCGCGTAATCACCGTGAAGTCACCAAATGATTGTGTGCTATTGGCATAGAACGGAGGCCAAGTGGCTAAGCAGTCACCGATACAGGTTGTTTGTCCGATGGGATCATTATCGAAAGTGTAAAGAGTAAATTCGGCACGTGCGTTGTCATACCAGCCAGTGCCGTTAGGCAAGTCGCCATGTGCGATAAAGATTTTTCCTTTTGCTGGATGGTTTTTCACCGCTAATGGTGCAGCGCGTGCGACTACCCATTTGCCGCCTACGCCCTCACCGTTGGTTTGGCCTGGTTGCGTATCACCTGCAAAAAAATACAAAGGTTTGCCGTTCAAGGTTAATTGTTCTCCTCCCTCGCGATAGTTAAATGCATATGGCCATTCGAGTAAGGAAAAGGGGTTTTTCATTAATGCAGGCCAGTTGGTTAAGCAGGCGTCGGTGCAACTGGTTGTATGCAAAGGGTCATTATCAAAGGTGTAAAGCGTAAATCCGTCGCGTGCTGTTCTAGATGTAGTTTCAACACCATTAACAGGTACAGCCACTTCAACTATCCCTGAGGCCACTAAAAATGAACCTAAATCCTCGGTACTTTTAGTTAGTTCAATCTTAGGGGTCAGTGAATGCCATTTGGGGACGATCTCTCCTGAAACGTTACCAGCAGTTGTATCACCTGCATAAAAATAGAGTGGTTGACCGTAATACGCCCATTGTTTTGCGCTAGGGTTGGTGCCCATGCTGCGGTCAATAATAGAATAGGGAGGTGCCGCAATATCATTTTCCTCTGCTAGCAATGGTGGCCATGAAGTTAAGCACTCATTATTGCAATTGGAAACGCCATAGGTGTCATCATCGAAGGTGTACAAGCTAAAGCCATCGCGATTACGGTACCTACCTACAAACTTGAAGCTTCCGCTGTTAGGTATCCCCACTAATACCTTGCCAGATGCTATTAAATACTCCTTAAACGAGTCATCATTTGGTGGCTTACGCGACAGCGGTTCAGTTAATGCCACATGCCATGTGGCGCCAATACCTTCGCCTTTAATATCGCCTGCAATAGTATCGCCAACATAAAAATAGAGAGGCTTGTCGCGCAAGGCCCATTGTTTATGGCCATCGCCGCGGGTAATGATTGAAAGTGGCGCTTGAGCTACATCACTGCCTTTGGCCAGTAATGGCGGCCAAGTGCTGAGGCATTGGGTTGAGGTACAGGCGGATTGGCCAGGTACATCATTATCAAAAACATAAAGTGTTAGTTGATCCTTGTTTTGCGATTCCACCAATAGATCTTGGCCGCTTGGAACGAGTACATCGACGCTACCTTTGGAAATCCATGTTAAGCCTATATGAGTAGCTAAACGGTCAATTGGCGCCTCGCTGATGGACGAAGAGCTTGTAGCTGATGAAGACAAACCTGGCGTAGACGAGCTACTCGTTGCCATAGAGCTTATAGTTGATGAAGACAAACTTGGCACGGACGAGCTGCTCATCGTCAGAGAGCTTGAGCTTACTGAGCTATATGTCGTACTTGAATAGGTGCTGCTAGATGCCGCATTGTCTTTCCCGCCTCCACCGCAGGCAGTTAAAAGGGATGCAAAGGCGATTGAACTCACAAGTTTTAAGTTGGGTTTTAGCATTTTCGAAGTCCTTGATTCGTGAATGTCGCAGGTAACTAAGGTCCGCTACCTATAAAAGTTGCAGTGGGATGTTAATTATTTTTTATTGGGTGCGCCGAGCCCGTTATACAGGAGAAAATAATGAATTCAAATCCCATTAACATTTAATGGGTAAAGGTCACCCAATTGAGTAGAATCCACGCTCTTGATCGGTACCCCCCGTCTTTATCACTATTTTAGGTAAGCCTTCGTGATCTCCACCGCTAATATCATCATGCAATTCGGAGCAAAGCCGCTGTTTGAAAACGTCTCGGTAAAATTCAACAACGGCAATTACTACAGCCGAATCGCAAAGATGTTGTCAATTTATTGATCGCTTATTTTAAACCTGAATCCGAAGGTGCCGATGAAGGAAGCACTCGCAAGTTGTATCTGGATTATGCGTACAATTTTTAAAGATTATTAATAATAAAAATGAAGCTGTGCAAAAATGTTTGTGTAGTTCCCAAGCGTTTTTTGCGGTATGTCTTCACCTTTGCGAAGGCCGCCGCGAACTTGTAAATTAGCAAAAGGAGTATATTCAATTAATATGGAGTTTCTAACGCGCTGGTTCTCATCAATATTGGTTTCGGGGTCTGCATATTCGCTGGTGACTTTTACATTAATCCCTTTGCTTATTTCGCGATTAATCTCCAGCAAGGCTATTTTCTGTTGTTCGTAAGTGCCTGCTATATGGCTAATGGATTTATCTTTAATATGATCCAGTTCGGCTAAAAACGTAAATCCTAGCCAATTAAAGCCACCAAAAATATTTGCCTGATAACGTGCTCCTAAATCAGCGTCGTTATATACACCGCTAGTGCCTATCCGCCAATTGCTACCCAGATATTCAATACGCGTTAAATAAGATAGGCCTTTGTCATTGTTGGTTAATCCGCTGGAGCCGTTGCTAATCGCCGCGCTAAAAAATATGTGACTGGTTTGTGAATCCCATTCGATACCGTTATCGCTATTATCAAAATTGAACCCCGTTGTCTGGCGAATAAAAGCGGTGTCATCTTCAAGCCGAATCCCGTAAGGCAGCATTAATTTCCCCACTTTTAATGAATTGGTATCATTAATTTTAGTCAAAATAAATGCTTCGCGGTTTAAGGCTCCACCTGGCGCTAATTGTTCATCTATATAAAGTGAGAAGCGCGAATCTTTGGGTTGGAGGATGATATAAATTTGACCAGATTGTGTTTCAAAGGTGGCGCTGTCTTCGCTATTTTTATCTACTTGGGTATAGTTCGCGCGAAAGTTCGCACCTATGCGTAGGCTCTCGGTAATATTGTTTATGTCGAGCACACTCCCAGGTGATTGCGGTAGGACTTGTGCTCCATAAAAAGTACCATAGGTATTTCGAGCACCACCGCCAATAGGGTTTACGTGGCATGCGCTGCAAAACAAATTATTTTTAAATGCGAGGTAAGGTTCTGTATGCGCGTAGGGTGTGTGCAACCCTGCCAATAAAAATACGGCTAGTAACAATTTTTTAAGGTAGTGAGTATTCATAATGATAATCGCCTCCCTCTATATCTTCATGGTTCAGTTCTACATTGTTTTGTTCGGAGTCAAGAATAGGTAGATCCTTCGCGTTGTGAATAAAAATCTCAAATTTTTTTGCGTCAATAATTTCTTGATGTAAAAAAATGTCCAGGGATTGATCCTGAATGAGTAAACCAAAATTAGGAAGGTTTATGTGTTGAGCAGAATCAGCCAGGGTGTAGTAGACAGAAATATTATTTTCATCGATTGAATCTGGTTCAATCGTCCGGCTGAAATGCAAACTCAATGAGATTTCGCCAGTCGTTTTTTGCGCGGACAAGGCACTGATTTTGGTCGCCATAGTCCCCGTGCCAGTGCGCGGAGCGCCATTGGCGATCCAATCCCGTACTGAATTAATTTGCGTTTGGCTAAGATAAGGGCCACCTAAGGGCAT
>CBHTVU010000025.1:0-25859 GCA_966096785.1 uncultured Gammaproteobacteria bacterium
CTGGCTTTTTTATTACAATCTACGAAATAGATTTTTCTAGTCAATTTTGGATTCTATTATTTAGTTCCACGCTTGCTATGGAGTGCAGACTCATCCAAAATTTTTAGCAAGCTTTTATCTTTTTAGCTCTCGAGCTAATGCTTTTCCAGTATCTATCTCTCTCGCTAATTTTTTTAACCAGTATAGGTTATTTGAAAAACTTAAATAACCCTATGAAGATGTTAGGGCTTTTTATAACTAATCCGATAAATAGCATTCGCGTAATCATCAGAAACTAAAATTGATCCGTCGGGCATAACGAGAATATCTACGGGGCGCCCCCATACATTTTCATTTTTATCCAGCCAGCCTTCGGCGAAAACTTTGTAGGGGTTATTTTTATTTGTTGGATCAACACTCAAAATTTTATAACCAACTCGCTTGGTACGATTCCACGAACCGTGTTGGGCGATAAATATTTGGTTTTTATATTCTGCAGGAAATAATTTACCCGTATAAAAACGCATGCCTAATCCTGCAGAATGTGCTTGAAATTTTACGTCTGGCGGAGTGAATTCACTGCATTTTTTTTTGCTGCCAAATTCAGGATCTGCAATATCACCACCGTGGCAGTACGGGTAGCCGAAGTGTTGCCCTGCTTTACTGGCGTGATTCAATTCTTCGGGAGGAATATCATCGCCTAACATATCGCGTCCGTTTTCGGTGAACCAAAGTTCTTTGGTTTGTGGATGCCAATCAAAACCTACGCTGTTGCGAATGCCGCGCGCAAAAATTTGTGGCTTCGCGTTAGGTGTATCCACATTTATGCGCGTAATACTTGCGTATGGGTCACCCGGCTCACATATATTGCAAGGTGCACCTATAGGAACATAAAGCAAACCGTCTGGACCAAAGCGAATAAATTTCCAACCGTGTTCCTTATTGCTTGGAAATTGCGTGCTAACAACTATCGGTTCCGGTGGTTTCTCCAATTGCTTTTCAATATTGTCGTAACGCAAAATGCGATTAACTTCAGCAACGAACAATGAGCCCTTACGAAATGCAACGCCGTTTGGTTGATTCAAACCAGAAGCCAAGGTAAAAACTTTTTGTGCTTTAACGCCGTCATGTTGAATTGCATAAACTCTTCCATCGCTACGCGTACTCACAAATAAAGTTTGATTGTCACCCAATACCATTGAACGAGCATTGACAAGATTTTCAGCAAAGACACTGATTTCAAAACCGGGTGGCAATTTTATTTGATCAACAGGTAAATCCGCCGATACGGATGCGACGCGAAACAAGCAGATCGCTATAAAAAAAGATAAGAATATTTTTCGCTGAAACAAGTTATGCATTAATAAAACTCCACTGATTGGTAATACTTGTTTTATTGATTCTACTGCTCGGTGGTAACCGGGCCTCTCCCACTTTAAAATCGTCTTTTCATCCGCTGTCACAAAATGTGTTGCACATCTTTACGGATTTCGTAAGTTCCCGCCAAAGCTGAAACCGTTTCGCCCTCGCTAGATTCAAGCCCGTGCTAACTCACCAAACTCTCGATATTACACCAAAAGAATCGATTTCAATTATGAAAATGCGGTTAACTGAAATTACCTGGCAGCTATTTTGTCCAGATGACATAAGCCCCGGGTTTAGATGGTTTATAAACACATGGCCTGCTAATTCTTGCGCGCAATGAGCGTCCTGAAATGAGCATTAGCATTTTTTTCTGCTCATATAACAACAGCCATACTAGTACATGAAACGTAATTTATACGCCATTTTCCGACCGGCATTTCGGAGCATATAGGATTACAGCAATAAATTTTATAAAAAAATCCTTATAAAATTTCATTTTGCTATGGACATTCGAATTTAATATTTCAAAAGCGATATAATTTCTGGCATGAATGGCCGGAAATTGCAAACAAGTTAACACTTTTTTTACTTTCCCATTTTAATTTTATTTATGCTAACTAGCGAACAGAGTAAATAGTGGGAAAATATAATCTAGCAACATTTAAACCCTAGATGTTTTTCTGTTAGAAGCGAAGCGTATTAACTTCACCTAATGGATCATCCACAAGCATTCGCAGTCACTAAGTTCATATAACGTGTAGGCAGCCTGGAGAAAACTGACTATGGCACAATCATCAAAAGTTGTTGCATCAAGAGCCAATACTTCGAAAGTTATTACTCATGACTTTTCAGTTAGTTTTGCTGATTTGTGCGAATCAGTCGAAATGAGCCCTGACTACCTTAAGGAACTGATTGCTTATAATATTATTAAGCCCATTGCGGGGAATACAATAGGAGACTGGCGATTTTCGAGCACTGCGATAAAAGTGGTGAATAAAGCTATACGTCTTCATCAGGACCTTGAAATCGAGTGGGCCGATATTGCACTAGTGGTAGATTTATTGGATGAAATTGATCAGTTGGAAAGTGAAAATCGACAATTGAAAAAGCAAATGAACCGCTTGCTGGCATTTAAACTTTAATAGAAATTATTAGCAAACTTTTGATATGGCCTTGACGATGACTTCAAAAGTCATCAATCAATCGGCTTCACCAAAACCTCACTACCCCGCTTTTAATGTAAGCCCTCCCCGCCGTAAAAACTTTCTAGTTCGGTAATTTATTTTTAGGGAGTTGTACTCGAAAAATCGTACCTTTTTCTTTCGTCGATGAAACAGAGATATCGCCTTTATGCGCGGTTACAATTTCGCGAACTATATACAATCCTAACCCAAGATTTTTCTTCATATTTCGCTCATCTTCGACATGCGGGATACGGTGCATAAGATCAAATATGTGTCGCTGGCTTTCGACCGGGATGGGAATACCCTCGTTTTGAACGGTAAATACAATATAATCATCAAACGCAGTCGTTGTGATTGTGATAGCAGATTCGGCGGCGCCATATTGCAATGCATTGCTAATAAGATTTTGATAAGCCTGGCTTAACCTGCCAGCATCCCAATACCCGGTACAGTCTCCGCGGGTTTCGTTATATATATTTCGGTCGGGATGCGCCAAGCGAAACTCTTCAGCAACCTGATTTGAAATTTGTGCGAGATCAACTGTCTCGTGAATAATTTTTAAACCACCGCCAATTCGGCTTTGGGTAAAATTTAAAAGATTGTCGAGCATCTTATTCATTCGCATAACGCTCGTAAACATTTGCGACCCTAATCGCGTCGAGCGACCATCCACGTCAGTGCCATACATTAGTAACTGGGCACCGGCCCCAATTGAACTAAGTGGATTACGTAAATCATGGCCGAGTACACCAAGAAAAATATCCTGTGACATTATCATGGACTCGGTGTAACGCGTGATGGATTCCTCCAAGGCTCGATCTAAAGCTTCATTAAAGCGAATTAACTCTTCCGCTTGCTCCTGGGTATTACAGGTATTATCCGCAAACCAAAGTTTTAAAACACTCGCCCTCAGCGCTCGATATTCAGACGCAAGAAGGTCGATTGAAAAGCCAGACATTAGCCGACAATCTGCATGAATTTCTGCTGCCGTGTCGCCTTCCTCGTTATGTTCTCGAGCGACTGAATCGTCATGGCGCTCATCATAGGTTTGTGATGTTGCTACTTCCTTAGCAATAGTCCTTAACATTTCCTCCGCATGATCACGCAATTCTTTCGTCGTCATTTTTTCAGGTTGAATTGAGCGCGCGAAACTTACCCATTCTTTAAGGATTTGCTCCATATTCTCCAAAATAAATTGGTGAAGTTTCATAGTTGGGGGGTTCCAAAAGATAGCGGGATAAGCCGCTAACCTTAACACCCTTAAGGTTGCATAACAAATATACTCATGGTGCTTAAATAATTTTGCGGCTATTTTTCAGTCAAATCTTGAGGCTCTTATGAGCGGTACCGCACCGACGACACACCTACCTCATTCACTAGACTACATGAGTACGCGCCAACCATATTTGATCCTACGCACATTGACGTTTCAATTATCAAATCGCGTGTGCGTGAGAAATTGCCGCCACCCTCCCTATTAACCCGTTAACTTCGCTTTTGCTTACTCTTTGAGGACAATTATGAGTGATATTAAAAATACTCAGCTGGAAACTGTAATTGCTACTTATCAATCTGAATTACTCGAAGGATGGATGACTGATTTACTTAACCGTCTTACCAGACGCGATAAGCATTCAGAAGGACAACTTCGCCAGCAAGCAGGACAATTCCTTCCTATATTAGCGAACACATTAAAAAAATCTCCGGCAGCCAATATTGAAGATTCCGCCTGGGATGAACTGAGGCACTTATTAAGCGATATCTCCCAAAACCGTGCGCGTCAGGGTTTTACACCCATAGAAACCGCAAATTTTGTATTTTCATTAAAGAACCCTCTGTTCAATTATTTGCGCATCGCGCTCGCAGATAATCCTGTACAACTCAGTGAAGAAATTGCGACGACCAGTACATTGTTTGACAAACTCGGTTTGTACACCATCGAGGTATATCAAAAAACACGCGAGGCGATTATTCAACGCCAGCAACAAGAATTGTTAGAGCTTTCAACCCCGGTTGTGCAATTGTGGAAAAACGTATTGGCACTGCCTTTAATTGGTACGCTCGACAGCGCTCGCACGCAAGTGGTAATGGAAAACCTGTTGCAGAAAATTGTTGATACAGGTGCACTTATTGCAATTATTGATATCACCGGTGTTCCTACAGTTGACACCTTAGTAGCGCAACATTTGTTAAAAACAATCGCCGCTGCGCGCTTAATGGGCGCTGATTGTATTATCAGTGGTATACGCCCACAAATTGCGCAAACCATTGTTCATCTCGGTGTAAATCTTGAAGATGTTATTACCAAAGCAACGCTCGCTGACGCATTTGTTGTTGCGTTGCAACGCACCGGGTCGAACATTAATCAATTAAACAACGAGCGTTAATTCTTTATGGAACGCATTCCAATTTTGCGAATGGGACGACTTTTGCTTGTTACCATTCAAGTCGATATGCATGACCGGCTCGCAATGACACTGCAGGACGATTTAACGAATCGTATTGTCAGTGATCGCGCAACCGGTGTTCTTATTGATATTTCGGGGCTCGATATTGTCGACTCATTTATTGGCCGCATGATTAGTAATACAGCGGCCATGGCTAAAATTTTAGATGCACGTACCGTAGTGGTCGGCATGCAACCTGCAGTTGCTATTACATTGGTTGAGCTTGGGCTGGCACTTGAGGGCGTGAGCACGGCGCTTAATGTGGAGCGGGGAATTAAATTATTGCAGCAGGAAAATCGATAATATGAATTTATCGATTCGGGATTTTTATGTAAGGCAATGGATGTATTGATATGACTCCAGGCCACCAGGTAACCAATGTGTTGCCACTAAAAACTGACGAAGATGTTGTTCGTTTACGCAAACAAGTGCGCGAAGATTTAATTGCTCTCGGCTTTAGCCTTATTGAACAAACCAAAATGGTCACTGCTGCCAGCGAACTTGCGCGCAATACATTGCGTTACGGCGGCGGTGGCGAAGCGCACATTGATCAGGTAGCAGCTGATGGACGCCGCGGGTTATCACTTAGTTTTATTGACCAGGGGCCGGGCATTGAAGATATTGGTTTAGCGCTCACCGATGGTTACACCAGCGGCGGCGGTTTAGGTTTAGGGCTGAGCGGCGCAAAACGTCTTGCTGATGAATTCGCGATTGACACCGCACCAGGTAGAGGCACTACCGTTACAATCGCTAAATGGAAACCATTTTGATTCACTTTGGAACACAACAAACTTTTCATATTGGTGATCCAAGTGAAATTTATTCTGTACGTCGCGCCGCAACTTCTCTTGCAAAAAGTGTCGGCTTTAATGATTTACGTAAAGCGCAACTTGAGCTCGTCATCACCGAAGCCGGCACCAATATTATTAAACATGCGCAGCGTGGCCAAATTCTGCTTCGTACACTTTCCTATAAAGAAGATTTCGGCATAGAAATTATTGCTATAGATAATGGGCCAGGAATTACCAATATAGATTTTCATATGGAAGATGGTAATTCCACCACCGGCACCTACGGCGGCGGTTTAGGAGCGATGAATCGGCTTGCGCAAGAATTCGATATTTATTCGAACGGCATACAAGGCACAGCAATTTTAATGGAGGTGTGGGCAGATAAAGTTCCACCGCTGCACCCGCAGTGGAAAATTGGTGCTGTCTGTTTACCGATTGAGGGCGAACATATTTGCGGTGATGCCTGGAGTGCAGAAGTTCACGGTGAATATTTAACATTGTTAGTTGCAGATGGTTTAGGCCATGGGCCGGATGCAGCAAAAGCTTCTCTCGCAGCAACTGAAGTTCTTTCGGCCAACCTTGGCAAATCCCCTGCCATACTAATGGGGTGCGCGCACAATGCTTTGCATGGCACACGCGGTGCCGCCGTGGCAATTACGCAAATTAATGAAACACGTAATGAAATAAAGTTTGCGGGCGTCGGTAATATTGCGGTGAGTATTTTTATTAATGCAGGCCGAAAACATTTGTTATCCCACAATGGAATTGTAGGTAGTAATTTGCGCAAGGTTCAGGAAGTAACCCAGGCTTGGGAAGACGAAGGTTTATTAATCGCGCACTCCGATGGTTTGGGCACACGCTGGGAAATTGAGCGTTACCCCGGGTTGTCGCGAGCACACCCGAGTTTAATTGCAGCCGTGTTGTACCGAGACTTTAGTCGTGGTCGCGATGATGTCACCGTTGTAGTCGTGCGGGATATTAAGGAATTTTAAATGTCGATTCGTATTTTAACTGTCGCTGTTAAATCCGAACTGGATGTTGTTGCTGCGCGTCAACGCGCGCGTCACATTGCAAGCCTTTGTGGCTTTGCAGTACAAGACCAGGTTCGCATAGCAACGTCGATTTCCGAGCTGGCTCGCAACATTTATAGTTACGCAGGCAGTGGTAAAGTGCATTTCACTGTAGAGGGTGAAACGGCACCGCAAATTCTTACTATTTATGTTGAAGATAAAGGCCATGGCATTGATAACCTTGATGAGATTTTTTCAGGTAATTACAAATCTTCAACAGGAATGGGTAAAGGAATTTTAGGTGTTCGGCGATTAATGGACCGGTTTGATATTAAAACCGGTTCGCATGGCACCGAAATTATCTTGCAAAAAATTTTTCCAAGAGATGCTCAACTGATTACGCCCAAAATGAGCGGTCAGTTATTTGCACCCTTATCAATGCTTCCTTCTGACGCCACAATCGCGGAGGTATTGCATCAAAATAAAGAATTGCTTTTCACACTGGAAGAAGCAAAGTCGCGCCAGGATGATTTAGTACAGCTCACTCGGGAACTAGAGGATACTAATCGAGGTGTTGTTGCGCTCTACGCAGAACTTGATGAAAAAGCCGAGCATTTGCGCCGTGCAGATGAAATGAAGTCGCGCTTTCTCTCTAACATGAGCCACGAGTTTCGCACACCTTTAAGCTCAATTCGCGCGCTCTCAAAGTTGTTGCTCGATCGCATTGACGGCGATTTAACAGTGGAGCAAGAAAAACAGGTTTTGTTTATTTTGCAAGGCGCATTAGGTTTAACCGATCTCGTTAATGATTTGCTGGATTTGGCAAAAATCGAAGCCGGAAAAATCGATATTCGCCCACATACTTTCAATGTCGCGGAAATGTTCAGCGCATTGCGTGGCATGTTACGCCCCCTACTCATATCCGAGTCACTGGATTTAAATTTTGTTGAACCAGATGTCCGCCTGGAAATGTTTACTGACGAAGCCAAGCTTTCACAAATTTTACGAAATTTTATTTCCAATGCACTGAAGTTTACAGAAGCGGGTGAAATTACCGTGAGCGCAACCTTGCTCGAAGAAAAAGGTTTGGTTAAGTTCAGCGTTACGGATACTGGCCTGGGTATAGACGCAAATGATCAAAAAGTTATTTTTGAGGAATTCAGCCAACTGGAAAACTCCTTGCAACAAAAAGTAAAAGGTACTGGCCTTGGGTTGCCTCTCTGCAAGAATTTAGCAACCCTGTTAAATGGCAGTGTCGCTGTTGAAAGTACGCCCGGAGTGGGCTCCATTTTTTCGGTAACCCTGCCAAAAGATTATTCGCCGCCCGCACCCAAAAAAGATGAAGTGCCGCCCTATCCCCATCTCGCGCAAAAAGATGAACGTTTGCCGATTTTAGTTGTAGAAGATAATGCACCCACTCAACTTCTCTACCAAAAATTTTTTGCAGACACAGAATTTCGCGTGGTAATTGCCAATACTGTTCGTCAAGCCGTGGATCTTTGGTCTGCAGTTAAACCCCTGGCAGTTATTCTGGATATATTTCTGCATGGCGAAACGGCGTGGCCATGGTTGGCACAAATTAAAAACGACCCTGTTTTACGTCGCGTTCCTGTGATTGTAGCCACAGAAGTAGAAGACAAACGCAAAGGCTTGTCGTTAGGTGCAGATGCTTACTATGTGAAGCCTATTTTTAAGGAACAACTTATCTCCACACTTCGCTCACTCATCGGCAATTCCTTATCAGAATATCGCCATCCGTTGCGCCTTAATGCTTTGACTGAGGAATAGAAAAATGCCGAATTCCTATTTAGATGCGATCATTCTCAACGTAGATGATAACGATGGTGCTCGTTACGCAAAAACACGCATTCTCACGCTTGCAGGCTTTAAAGTCATTGAAGCTAACTGTGGCTCTGAAGCTTTAACTAAAGCGCATCACTATTCTCCCAATTTAATTTTGCTTGATGTGAAATTGCCGGATATCAACGGCCTCGAAGTCTGTCGTCAACTTAAAGAAAATGTGGATACACAACACATATTGGTCTTGCAAACTTCCGCATCTTTTATTGGTTCTGCCGATAAAATTCGTGCGCTTGAGGGTGGTGCCGACAACTACCTGGTTGAACCTATAGAACCTGACGAACTCATTGCCAACGTAAAAGCACTCTTACGTTTAGGTAAGGTTGAACGCGAATTGCGCGATGTAGATCGCCGTAAAGATGAATTCCTGGCGACACTTGCGCACGAGTTGCGCAATCCGCTCGGCCCTATAAGAAACTCGGTTGAATTGTGGCGCAGGCTAGAACCTGTTTTAAATCCTAACCTGGAAAATGCGCGCAATACTATTTCTCGCCATACCAATCACCTCGCGCACCTGGTAGATGACCTGCTGGACGTATCACGTATTTCCAAAGGAAAAATCTCGTTGCGCTGGGAAAAAGTCGAACTGAAAAGTTTTATCAATAGTGCTATTGAGCAGAGTGCACAAGCTATAGAAAATCGTCGCCACCAATTGAGCGTTAATTTACCCAGCGAAAACATTTGGGTAAGTGGCGATCAGGTTCGGCTGTCGCAGATAGTGGCGAACCTTTTATTAAACGCTGCTAAATTTACCGATCCGGGTGGAAAAATTGAGTTGAGTGCCCACCCAATAGATGACTATATTTTTATTCGTCTAACCGATAATGGAATTGGCATTGCAGATAATAAAATAAGCTCCATTTTCGAATTGTTTGAACAAAGTGGCCACGTTTCAGATAGGGTTCAAGATGGCTTGGGCATAGGCCTTTCGCTGGTGCGCGCATTGGTAAAACTTCATGGCGGTGAGGTGCAAGCAAAAAGTGAAGGCTTAGGCCAAGGTAGCATCTTTGAAATTAAACTGCCTATTGAAACTGTACATGAAGAAACTGTACCGGAAGAGCACATTCAAGTCGAAGACACTGCTAAGCGTATTCTAATTGTTGATGATAATGAAGATGGAGCTATTACACTTGCGCAGCTTTTGGAATTAAAAGGCCATGAAGTTCAAACAGCTTTTACCGGAGTATCTGCTATAGAACACGCCAGCGAGTTCAATCCAGACATAGTATTTCTTGATATAGGGCTTCCCGATTTAAACGGTTATGAAGTTGCGAAGAAATTACGTGCGCTACCGAAAGGAGAAAATTTTTCACTTATCGCTTTAACAGGCTACGGGCAGGCGCATGATCGTCAAACGGCCCTGGATTCAGGGTTTAATGATCATTTTGTTAAACCTATAGATTTCAAAAAGCTGGAAGCTATAGGAGTTTCAATTTAATCAATATTCAAATAACTACATAAATACGTGAGGTTTCATACGAAAGTATGAATCGAAGGAGAATTTAAACCCTTATGATTTAACGTAAGCAGCAGCGGGTAAACGAACTTCGAAACGACTGCCTTTAACGCCAACATTGCTAAATGCACTCACAGAACCCTGGTGCTGTTCTACGATATTTTTAACGACAGCAAGACCAATTCCCAAGCCTTGATTAAGATGATCGAATGATTGGGAACCTCGACCAAAAAGTTCAAAAATTTTGGGTAGAACATCAGGTGCAATGCCGTTGCCATCATCAATTACATTAATAATGACTTGTTCTTTTTCGCTAGCAAGTTTTACCAGGATATTGCCGCCCTGAGGTGTGTATTTCGCCGCATTGCACAAGAGGTTTTTTAACACCTGCAACATTCGTTTGTGATCGGCAACAATATATAAATTATCCAACACTGATTCAAAGTTAATGGTGTGATTGCGAGCGCGAATAATTGTATTATTTTGTTCCAATGCCTCAGCAACTAACTGTTTTACGTCCAATAACCGCATATCACTACTTACAAGCCCTTTTGCAAAGTGCGATACATCAGAAAGATCGTCTATAAGGCCGACTAATAAATTAATTTGTCGCTTAATAACGTCTGTCATTTTTTGTAATCGCGCCGGATCAGGTTGTGCGATGCTCAGTATTTCGGCGGCAGCATTTATGGAAGAAACAGGATTACGCAATTCGTGCGAAAGGTGCGAAAGGAATTCATCTTTGTATTGCGCAGCCAATTGCAAGTTTTTAATCTCTTGTGCCGAACTCATCGCGGATTCGGATTCATCTTCGACATTAACAGACTCACCTGACTGTTGAATGACAAAGACCGGTTTAATTTTACGTTCTCCATCCAGAAAAATATTACTCAGGACTTCCTCGTTATCACGCGCTTTTTCAAGCAAATCTGTTATTTCTGTATAATCGATCAATTCTATATACCCGGAATTTTCAATGAGGATATCAACTACATATTTTCCAATAATACTTGAATTCTCATCAACTAAATTTAAAAAGGCGTCATTTACATCTATTACAACTAATTGTTTGTCCACAACCAAGTGTGGATAAGGTGAGGCTCTGAATAGTGCCTCATAATCAACAATTTTCATAAACCAGAATACCTGTTTAGCAAAGCTTTATAAAAAGCCCAACACCCCCGCAGAATCTGTACGCAAGATTAAATCCGAAGTTTGGCCGCATCTGTGCGGTAGCTAGCCTAAACGTCATTAGAACTCACATTACAATTTCCTATGAGCTTACTTGTCAATTTAACAAACTGCATCTACAACATTTTTTAAAAAAGCACATGCGCAGCGGCTTACCAAAATCACGACCAGCCTTTCGTAATTCCGCGATGACTGGCAAGCAATACCAGAAAGCAATGAAATAGTGGCGCAAAGTGCAACATAGGCAAACGAAATTTTTTTTCGTTTCCTATACTACTTTGAACAAGCGTTAAACGCCTGGGCAAATTTTGAAAACAAGATGGTTTCTAAAAATAACAGGAGAATGGAAATGAAATGCCCCGCAATTTTTGCGAACGAATCAGAGCGATTAAAAGCATTATCCGCCTATGGGCTCGATGATGAGCAAACCATTCGAAGCCTTGATCCTGTTGTGCATATAGCGTCGCGCATGTTTGATATGCCAGTTGCTGCGGTAAATATGATCGGCAGTGATCACGTATTTTTTGCAGCAAGCGTGGGCGTAGGTGAAGTGGATATGAGTCGCGATGTATCTTTTTGCGCACATGCTATTAATCAACATGACGTTATGGTGGTAGTCGACGCAACTCAAGATGATCGCTTCCACGATAACCCACTCGTCACCGGGCCTAGCCATGTACGTTTTTATGCGGGTGTTCCCCTGTTTTCACCGGAGGGTTTGGCGCTGGGTGCGCTCTGTGTGTTGGATGATCGCCCCCACCTGGATTTTTCGAAGGATGATTGTAAGCGTTTAGCTGAATTAGCCAAGATGGCTGCCGATCGTCTTGAACTAAGACGTATTGAAATTTCAAGCGAACGAAGCCGCCCCAAATTTGAAGAGTATGCTGGCAACTCAACGACTCCAGTCGTGTGGTTTGATGAGCAGGGTAAAATTATTGAATGGAACCAGGCCGCCGCCAGCACCCATGGCTATGAGCTGGATGACAAGGGCAATTTGTTGTTTGAACAATTGCTCGCGGAACGTGAACGCCCGGCGTTTCGCCAGCTCATTCAAAGTGCGGTAGCGACAGGTTCGCTTGATCAAGTGGTGACCCCCACCGAACTCTACGGGCTTCGCAAAGATACTTCCGAATTCCGCTTTGGTTTTGCACTTTTCGGGTGGCACGACGGCAACCACATGAAATTTGAAGCGGTACTCAAAGATCGCTCTGCACAAGAGCGTGAAGAGCAAGAGCTTCGCCAACAAGCAAACCTGGATACTCTCACAGGTCTCGCTAATCGCGGTAAATTTTATCGCAGTGTTGAGGAAACCCTTATAAAACCAGCTCCAGCCGCTGTAGTCATGATTGACCTGGATGGTTTTAAAGACGTAAACGACACCCTCGGTCACACCCTTGGTGACGGCATATTGCAGGAAGTTGGACGCCGCTTGTCGGCTCTCGCTGAATCTTACGACCTTGTAGCTCGCATAGGTGGTGACGAATTTGCGGTGCTATTGGTAGATGTCACCGATTCGCAAATTGCCATGCAATTGGCCAACACCATGATCGCCCACATAGCGCAACCCATTAATGTGGATGGTCATCAAGTGCGCGTGGGCGCGAGTTGTGGCGTTGCCATGGCACCGACTCAAGCGCAGGAAGCACTGGAGTTAGTGAGCAATGCCGACCTCGCCCTCTTTAAAGCGAAGCGTTCGGGCCGCGGTCAGGCATGTCTATTCTTGCCAGCATTGCGAATGGAAGCCTTGGCGCGCCGCCTCTACGGACTAGAGTTGCACCGCGCTATAGATGAAGGTGAATTTCTACTCTTCTACCAACCACAAATTAATTTAAACGATGGCTCATTAACCGGCGCTGAGGCATTGATTCGCTGGCATCACCCGGAACGCGGATTGTTAGTACCAGCCCATTTTTTATCGGCGCTTGAGGGTGGCCCTCTCGCCGCCACTGTTGGTAATTGGGTATTAGACGAAGCCTGCTCGCAAGCTGCCTACTGGCGGCGCAATGGAGCGCCCTCCTTCCGTATCGGCGTTAATCTTCTTGGGGCTCAATTTCGTGTGGGCGATTTATTCAATGAAGTGATGGAAAATCTTGAACGTCACGGCCTGCCACCAGAAGCCCTTGAATTGGAAGTGACAGAAAATATTGTGCTCGATAACGATGAAATTGTTTTGGAAGTTTTGCAGCGCTTATACGACGCTGGAGTCAGCATTGCGTTTGATGATTTTGGCACAGGTTACGCCTCGCTAAGTTTGTTAAAAACCTATCCACTAACGCGAATTAAAATTGATCAAACCTTTGTGCGTGGAATGCTTTCATCCAAACGCGATGCTTCAGTTATTCGCGCCATTCTCGATATGGCACGCAGCTTTGATTTGGAAACTATTGCAGAGGGTATTGAAACCGAAGAAGCTAATCGCTACCTCACGCAAGAGCACTGTGACGAAGGACAAGGATATTTATTTGGTAAACCCATGCCCGCACGCCAATTTGAATTAATGTATGGAATTGGCAGCGCTGCGAATTTGCATGCAAAAGCGAGAGCATAAAAAAAGCGGGAAAACTTCTTGAAAGATTTTTCAATCTCTTGCGAAGCCTTCCCGCAGAAGCACAGGGTTAAAACTTTTTAAACACCAATTCGCCAAATCATTTTTTTGCTTACAAATGCAACTCCTTAAAATCCTTGGGTGACATTAAATCGCCAGAAGGATATTGAAAATCGTGGTAGTCATTGCTTTGGCTGATATCTTTGCGTGGAGTACGTTTACCTTCGAGTTTGCGCAGTAGCACATAAAACATTGGCGTAAAGAATAAACCGAAAAAGGTAACTCCCAACATACCGGAAAATACCGCTATACCCATAACACTTCGCATTTCAGAACCGGCACCTGTTGAAAATACCATGGGCAATACACCCATAATAAACGCAAAGGATGTCATCAAGATCGGGCGTAAACGCATACGACTTGCAGTAATTGCCGCTTGAAAAGTTGCCATACCACGCAACTCTAATTCCCGCGCAAATTCAACAATCAGAATCGCGTTTTTACTCGCAAGCCCGGCCAGTACAAATAAACTAACTTGGGTAAAAATATTGTTATCGCCTTTGGTAATCCACACCCCAAAGAGTGCAGACAAAATGGAAAGCGGAACAATAGAAACTACAACCAAAGGTAATGCTAAACTTTCATATTGTGCTGCAAGAACTAAAAACACCAACAACAGACACAATGGCAAAATATAAATCGCTGTGTTGCCTGCCAAGACCTCTTGATAAGTTAAATCGGTCCACTCAAACACAATGCCAGTCGGCAAGGTTTCATTTAAAATTTGTGTAATGGCGTCTTGTGCTTGTCCACTGGAATAACCGGGGGCGGCATTACCATTTAAATCGGCTGCGAGATAGCCGTTGTAGTGTGCCGCACTTTCCGGGCCGTAACTTTCTTTCATAGTTAAGACCGCACCAAGTGGAACCATGTCGCCCTGGTTGTTGCGCACTTTTAAATTAAGTGCATTTGCCGATGTGCTTCTATAGGCAGAATCAGCTTGTGCAATAACTTGATAAGTGCGACCAAATTGATTGAAATCATTAACATACAGCGAACCTAAATAAATTTGCATGGTGTCAAAAATTTCTTTGACATTCAGACCTAATTGCTTCGCTTTAGTACGATCAACATCGGCGTAAAGTTGCGGCACATTAATTTTGTAGTTCGAAAACACGCTGGCGAGTTCAGGGCGTTTTGCTGCTTTCTCTTGCACTTGTTTTAATACATCAGCAAGTGCCTCATACCCCAAACCGGCACGGTCTTCTATTTGCAATTTAAAACCACCCGTTGTTCCCAAGCCTCGAACAGGTGGTGGTGGGAATACCGCAATAAACGCTTCTTCTACGCCCGCAAATTTGGCTTGCAGTTTTTGCGAAATCGCAGCCGCAGAAAGCGCAGCACCTTTACGCTCTTCAAAGGGTTTTAAGGTTAAAAATACAATGCCCGCACTTGAGCTATTGGTGAAGCCGTTAATACTTAAACCAGGGAATTGCACAGCACTTTCTACTCCCGCTTCCGCCAAACCAATAGCACCCATTTCACGAATAACTTTTTCGGTGCGATCCAATGTCGCACCATCCGGTAATTGTGCGAAGGCTATTAGATATTGTTTATCTTGCGCAGGCACAAAACCTTTCGGAATAATATTAAAACCCACTGCAGTAACACCCAACAGCAAAGCGTAAACACCTACTGCAACTGTTTTACGACCAAGAATTTTTCCAACTTTAGTCGAGTAATTTCCAGACGCACGCGCAAAAGTACGATTAAACCAACCGAAGAAACGGCCGAATATTTTATCCATAACACGTGTCAAACGGTCCTTCGGTTCATCGTGGCCTTTTAATAATAACGCGGCAAGCGCAGGGCTTAAGGTCAAGGAATTGATAGCAGAAATCACTGTAGAAATAGCGATGGTCAACGCAAATTGTTTATAGAACTGTCCGGTTAAACCACTTACAAATGCGATGGGTACAAACACTGCAATTAATGTTAGCGAAATGGCAATAATCGGCCCACTCACTTCTTGCATAGCTTTGTAAGTAGCCGCCACTGGCGACAAGCCTTCATGAATGTTTCGCTCAACGTTTTCGACAACTACGATGGCATCATCTACAACGATACCAATGGACAATACCAAGCCAAATAGCGATAGCGTATTAATTGAAAAGCCAAACGCCCACATTAAAGAAAAAGTACCCACAATAGAGACGGGTACGGCAAGCAGCGGAATAATAGAGGCACGCCAGGTTTGTAAAAATAAAATCACCACTACAACAACTAATGCGAGCGCTTCCAATAAAGTTTTAATAACCGCTTTAATTGAACTCTTCACAAAAATAGTGGGGTCGTAAACCACATGGTAATCCACGCCTTGGGGAAAACGTTTTTTCAATTCAGCCATGGTTGCGCGCACACCATTTGAAATTTCAATAGCATTTGCACCAGGCGATTGGAAAATAGGAATTGCCACCGCATTTTTATTATTCAACATGGAGCTTAAACTAAATTCTGCAGCACCCATTTCAATACGGGCAACGTCTTTCAAACGCGTAATTTCGCCTGCAGAACCAGCACGAATAATAATGTCACCAAATTCTTCAGGGTTATCCAAACGGCCTTTGGCATTAACGGGAAGCTGTACATCAACCATATTGGATACAGGAGCACCGCCAATAATACCTGCAGCAACTTGCACATTTTGTTCGCGTATTGCGTTAATGACTTCGTTGGCACTAAGATTTTTTTCTGCGATTTTTTCCGGGTTCAACCAGATACGCATTGCGTAATCACCAGAGCCAAATAAACGCACCACACCCACACCAGGAACTTTAGCGAGCTCATCTTTTACATTCATCAATGCGTAATTGCGTAAATACAACTCGTCATAACTTTTGTCGGGCGATACCAAATGCACAACCATGGTTAAATCTGGCGAGCTCTTCACCACTGTTACACCCCTCTGACGCGTAACATCCGGCAATCTCGGCAAGGCTTGGGATACACGGTTTTGCACCATTTGTTGCGCAAGGTCAGCGTTGGTGCCAATTTTAAACGTAACTGTAAGTGTTAAGCGGCCGTCGGTTGTTGCCTGTGAAAACATGTACAACATATTTTCAGTTCCGCTCAATTGCTCTTCCAAAGGTGTCGCCAAAGTTTCAGCAATCACTTTCGGGTTCGCGCCAGGATAGGACGCATTCACCACCACTGAAGGCGGCGATACTTCGGGATATTCCGAGATTGGTAATTGAAACATAGAGAGAAAACCGGCGATAAAAATCAATAATGAAATCACGCCGGCGAAAATGGGACGATCCACAAAAAATTTGGATATATTCATGATGCGCCTTCCTACTTAGGGCTATGGCAATATGGTTTTATTAACAAAAGGTTTAACGAAAAACTTTATTCAGGGTGTGCGAATCCTGAGCGAGTCGACTTATTATTTCTAAGCCGCCCGCATTAATAAAATTGTGAAAAACTTTAGGGTTTACAAATTAATTTATGGATTAGAAGCAACCTGTGCAGGTACCTTTTCGATGCTGGGGTTTACGACCGAGTTGGGTCGCACGTGCGACAAGCCATTAACAATAATTTTGCTGCCCGCCGCTAACCCGGAAAGAATTACGCGTTGACCTTCGTAATGATTGCCCAAGGTAATTTCCTGATAATTGGCAACATTTTTTTCATCTACTACTAACACGAATTTTTTACTTTGGTTAGTTCCGATTGCACGCTCAGGCACAAGCAATGCTGACACTTTTTCCGCGGAGCCCAAGCGAACGTTGGCAAACATTCCCGCGGTTAAAGCACCATCCTTGTTATCAAAAATAGCGCGAGCGCGAATGGTGCCGCTGGTGGTATCAAGACGATTATCAAAAGAAGTAATGTAGCCTTTGTAGACAACATTGGCTGACGCAGCCGAAGATTCGCTCGACAAGGTTAATTCAACTGGCATCTTTTCAGCATCTTTAGTGTTGCGCACAAATTGAATGTAAGTACCCTCATCCACATTAAATTCAGCATAGAGTTTGTCATTCGCTACGATTTGCGCAAGTTGCGGTGCATTAGGGCCCGCCTCTACTACGTTACCTACGGTTAATTCCGCACGACTAATGCGACCATTAATAGGCGCAATAATATGTGCGTATTCCAAATTCAATTTCGCTTGGCTCAAGGCCGCTTCCGCTTCCTGCACTGCTGCTTGCGCAACTTGATCAGCACTTAAAGCGGATTCGTAAATACTTTGGGACACAAGTTTTGCAGTAATTAATTGTTGCGCGCGTTTTAATTCATCGTGGGCCAGTCTTGCGCGTGACTGAGCGGTGGCCAGTTGCGCTTGTGCACGTTGCATGGAAGCTTGATGCGGACGAGGATCTATCACAAACAGCGGCTGGCCTTTTTTAACTTGCTCACCATCTTTAAAAAGTACCTGCTGGATAGTACCGCTGACCAAAGGTTTAATTGCCGCACTTTCGACTGGAGATAGGCGCCCGGAAAAATTAGCCCAGCTTCGAATTTCTTGCGGTTGAACAACAACTACATCTACAGATGGGGCGGGCGGTACTGCCGCCGGTGCAGCGGCATTAGCGCTAGTTACATAATAAAAACCAGCGATACCACTGAGTACGGCAGCCAGTGTGAACTGGAAGGACTTACGAACAACTAGGTTAGTATAAGTAAAATTCATGGCGATCTCCTGGTGCTCAAATAATAAATCAACAACTTTATGGGGCTATTGAGATGACTCCCAAACACGTCGTTTTGAAAAACTATACATACCGGTAGGTATGTTGGTCAACCGGATTTTTTATCCTGCTCCTGGAAGACGCCGATTTTGAATTGCGTTAGAATAGCGAAAAGCCTGTAAATACAAGGCCTTTCCTTGAATTTATGACATTTGTACCCAATATAAAAAACCTGTCGCCCCGGTATGCATTTTTAAATATGGGTTGAAAAACATACCGATCGGTATCTATACTAGGCACATCACTTGTTGAGAAGAGCACTTATGAACGCGCTGGATACCCGCACTTTGCTACTGGAAACCGCACTCGATCTAATTTGGCAGAGTAGCTATAACTCGGTAGGCGTTAATGAGATCTGTAAACAGGCCGGGGTCACCAAAGGTAGTTTTTACCATCACTTTGAATCAAAAGCGGAGCTTTTTTGCGAAGCGTCAAATCATTATTGGGAAAGCATTCGTCAGGATCTGGATTCAATTTTGTCTCCGGTTTACACCCCGCTTGAACAACTCGAAAACTGGATAGAATTTATTTTTATCAACAAAATTGGCGAAGACGCGAATAATATTCCTGGCTGTGCTTTTTTTAGTGCAGGCACACAGACGGGATGTGTCGACATCCAGGTAACAGAGTCTCTGCAAGCCATGAGCGAACGTAGTGGCAAATATAATTTGGCGCTGATTCGCGCGCTGAAAAATGAAAATTATTTGGATGAAAATATTGTCCCTGAACAAGCCGCCCGGCTCATGCAACAATATGTTCAAGGCGCCATCATGCACACCCGTGTGCAACGTTGCCTGAATTACATAAAACGTGATTTACCGGAAGGAATTTATCGAATTATCGGTTTGAAACCCGAATTTTGGTTTAAGGTAAAACCGACAAGGCCAGGTAAAAAATAATTATTGCGGAATTTAGAAGTGGAATCGTTTTAAATTATTTTTGCGGTTCAGCTGGATCAATATCAACGACAATGACCTCGTTCTTATCACTGGCTCCTGCTTGCAGTTCCAAATGAACCTGCATTTCCAATGCAGCTATACCTATATTAACAACAGCAGTAAGCGATATAGGTCTATTAGATAATGGCCGATCTTTTAATTCTTCTATCGCAATTTCCAGTATGCGATAAACCTGGCCCGCCGATGCACGCACTGCTTTCTCATTAAGGGATTCAGTCATAGAACCCGCTGCACTCGAAAACGACCCTATACCCTCTTTTATCGTTGAGGATATACCACCTATGGCATCATTGGCTTTATTCGCGGCCTGGGAACCCAAGTCTTTCATTTTGTCCAGCATGGAACACACTCCGCGAATTATTTTTTATGAAACTGCTTTGCGTTGAAATTGAAATCCTTTTCATCGCAAATAATTATTTATCCGTATTGGTAGCTACACCTGTGTTCTTGTAAGAAATATTTTTTGCAAGATACGCGATGTATTTGGTCTCGTTCGCTATATCTGTTCCGCTAAGATGACTCACCGCGAAAATAGTTGCTGGAGTTTCTGCGACAGTAACAATAGTCAGTTCAAACTTCATTGAACCCGCAGATTTATCAACCCACGAAAGTCTCTCCCCTTTATATTTTCCTAGAGCCGCAGGTTTACGCTCATAATCACTCGCTATTTGACTCGACTTTAATTGGAGTTCTTTTTCAAATCTGTCTGCCAATGCTGATAGCTGTAAGCTTTTATTGGGATCGATCAAAACTCGCACATTGGATAATTCGGATACCTGGAAGCCAACGCCACGACTGGCATACATATCTGGCTCTTCATCGTAGAGGAATTCCCAATTTGCCGGGTAGCTTATGGCCAAACCATTTTTATCATAAGCTTTTACATTCGGTGGTATTTCAACTGGAAGTTCTTGCGCTGACTCTTGGTTGGCTTCCTGGTTTGATTCTGGGCTTTTACTGCAGCTAGTCAAAAAAAATGAAGTTATAAAAACTAACGGAAGACCAAAATATTTTATCGTTTTTCCAAGACTTAAAAGCTTACCTGACATGATTTGCTGCGCCCCTGAAGTTATGTTTATTGAGCCGACAAGGTTAGCAGACGCCAATCCTTTGGAAAAGTCTCTTTACCTAAGCTGGCTGTCCTTGCTTCCGCGACGATTTATAGTCGTAAATACCATTTCTTCTTTATCGTGCTCCCCCTGGCATTTCACGCATAGGCGAACACCTGGAATTACTTCGCGGCGCGCTTGTGGAATTGCTGCTCCACATTCTTCGCAATGGGTTAAGCTTTCACCGCTGGGTAAGCGGCTGCGAGCCAGATTAACAGCATCTTCCACGCTTGCGTCAATTTGATCTTGCACCGCACCATCACGCGACCAACCGCCTGCCATAAACCCTCCTGAAAAAATTATCAGACAAAAACTTAGGGTTCAGTAAATTGAAAAAGTTCGGAATGAATTGATTGCTGAAGCCTTACCTCTTTAATCCGCGATTATTTTTTTTACTCAGGGAGTCGTCATCCTCAGCTAGGCGCCCCCGCTTGCGGGGATCCAGCTCTTAACGTTGTTGATTAAAAAGCAAAAAAACTGGATCCCCGCTTACGCGAGGATGACGACTCCCTTCTAGCTCAATATTTGTGTCACTAATTTTTAGATTAAAACTTTAATTATCGCGTGCGGCGATACAAACCGTGTTCGGGGGACATAACCTTGTAGTTGGATACGAAAGGCGCAACTTCAGCATAGTTTGCGCCGACAACACTCAACAAACCAAAGGTGGGTAGGCTGTCGTAAAATAATCGTAGAACGCGGCGACGTAAGCGGGGGGCGTAATCATTTAATCCGCTGCGGCAGATAATTAATTCAAATTCATTGAATGAAGCATCTGTGCCGAGGTTGTATTGGGCCCAGGTGATATTGCGTGAGAGTTCGCTGCGAAATACGGCGGCGCCATCTTGTACACGGTAATAATTTGAAAGATTTTCTGTTCCGCCAGCGCGTACATAATTTTCTTCGTATTGCGCAATTTTTTCGATCGGGAATTTTGCTTCACGTGCTTCGCTCAAAAGCGTTGCATTTGCGCCGGTCGCGAAGATGCGGGTCTTATGATAGACACCCTCTTCCATCAACATAATCGCTGTTGCATAAACATCTTCTGCGGATGAACATTCGGCAATCCATATTTTGGGTGCGGGGCACGAGCGCAACCAGGGAATAAGTACAGACCGCAATTCCTTCATGTGCTTGGGATGATCAAAAAGACCTGCAGGGTGTGAATCAAATGCACACAAAAGCGCATCTATATAAGTGGGATCATGCAACACACGATCTTGCACGCAAGAAATACTTGCAAGATTGTGTGCCAACATAAAGTTGTGCAACTTTTGCCGGATTGCATCTTTTTGATAGCCACGAAAATCGTCACCGTAGCGCTGGTAAATGGCTTCCAGCAGCAGCGTGATTTCGAGATCTTCAAGCGATTTAGTGATGCCCATCAGCGCGCCTCAGACACAACCAAACTAATGCAACCACACACGCATCAGCGACAATAACTGCGCAACATCTACCGGCTTGGTGATGTAATCCGATGCACCGGCCTCAATACATTTATCGCGGTCACCTTTCATTGCTTTAGCGGTGAGCGTAATAATCGGCAGCGATTTAAAACGTGGGATTTTACGAATTGCACGCATGGTGTCGTAACCATCCATCTCCGGCATCATGATGTCCATCAACACAATTTCTATTGATGGATCACGCTCCAACATTTGAATTCCATCGCGTCCGTTTTCTGCAAAAGTCACTTTCATATTTTGCCGTTCGAGCACCGAACTCAATGCAAAAATATTGCGTAAATCATCGTCCACAATTAACACGCTGCGGCCCGACAATCCACCATCTGCCTCTTGAATGGCATCAATCATACGGCGCTGTTGCTCAGGCATACTCGCGTGCGGGCGATGTAAAAATAGCGATGTTTCATTCAATAAACGTTCTGGTGAACGGGCATCTTTTACGACTACCGTTTTACCAATTCGTTTGAGCTTGGTGATCTCTTGACGGCTTAGATCTTTTGCGGTGTAAACCACCACCGGGAGATCACGCAATTTCTCGTCTTTACTCATTACATCGAGAACATCAAAACCGTTCATGTCTGGCAGTGTAAGGTCCAGTACCACACAATCAAATTGAGTATTCGCCATAGCATCCAGCGCTTCTTTACCACTAGCGGCTGAAACGATTTGCACATCCTCAGTACCAATCAATTCAATAATTCCATCGCGCTGAATCTGATCATCTTCAACAACAAGCAAATTGCGTTTACCACGCACCAGATAACGTTGGATTCGCAAAAATTCATTTTGCAAACGTTCTGCGCTCAAGGGTGCGGTCAGGTGGGAAATGGCACCCAGACCAAGGCAACGTTCGCGCTCCTCTAATTGGGCATCCAGGTCATCGGCCGGTAGATTAGATACAACATGAACGGGTATGTGCCGTGTTGTTGGATCACGCTTGAGACGTTCAAGAATCACATATCCATCTATGTCGCTTAGCTGTAATTTCAACATGATGGCTGAAGGCAAATATTCACGAGCAAGCGACAATGCAGAATCACCCGTTGTAGTGACTATTCCCTTGAAATTTTGCTCACGCGATGCGTCCAGCAATAGCTTGGCGCGCTCTTGATCGTCTTCAACAATCAGGACTGCAGGATCGCCCTCTATTGTTAGCGCCCGGTCGTCCATATTTTGAGAAATCACGGGGCGATTGCTATCTGCCTCCGTCAATATCAATTCCTTACCTGGAACGCTGTCTCGAGAATAAATAACATTGTGCGGCAGGAGCGGCATATTTAGGGCGCTGGTATCGGGGAACATATTGTTGGTACCCGCTGCGCGGTGATAGGGCAAAAACAGTGTAAAAGTACTGCCAACATCTACCTCACTTTCCACTCGAATTTCACCGCCCA
This sequence comes from uncultured Gammaproteobacteria bacterium, assembly GCA_966096785.1. GTDB lineage: Bacteria > Pseudomonadota > Gammaproteobacteria > Pseudomonadales > Cellvibrionaceae > Cellvibrio. The sequence goes on from CBHTVU010000025.1 coordinate 23,508, forward strand.
GCAGACGAGCTAATTCACGGCTAATCGAAAGACCAAGCCCGGTGCCGCCATAGCGACGCGCCGTACTTCCGTCTGCTTGTTGGAAAGCCTCGAAAATCAATTGCAGTTTGTCAGTTGGAATACCTACCCCTGAATCGGTTACGGCAAAGGCAAGTACACCATCCGCCTGGGATAAGGTTGGATGGTCAGCTGACCAACCTCTGCTCATCAAACTGATACGCAGCGTAACCTTACCGCGCGAGGTAAATTTGAAGGCGTTAGATAGCAAATTTTTAAGGATTTGTTGTAAACGCGTGGTGTCGGTCATCATGGCTGCAGGCAAGGTGTTTTCCAGTTCGATAGAAAACTCAAGCTGCTTGGCTTCGGCCATATGGCGGAAAGTACGTTCCACATAACTGCGAATCGTTTGGAAACGATACTCGCTGACTTCCAGCGTAACCGTACCCGATTCGATTTTGGACAAATCGAGAATGTCGTTAATGAGCGTTAACAAATCGCTACCAGAACCGTGAATTGTTTTCGCGAACTCCACTTGTTTATCCGACAGGTTTCCGTTCGGGTTATCGCCCAATTGCTGCGCCAGAATTAGCAAGCTGTTGAGCGGTGTGCGCAATTCGTGGGACATGTTCGCCAAAAATTCTGACTTGTATTTGGAGGAAAGCGCAAGCTGACTTGCCTTTTCCTCGAGCGCGAGTTTCGCCTGTTCCACCTCGGAATTTTTGCGCTCCACCTCGATATTTTGCTCGGATAACAAGCGCGCTTTTTCCGCAAGTTCCTGGTTGGTTTGTTGTAACTCTTGCGCGAGTGATTGCGACTGCGTCAACAGACTTTCAGTACGGCTGTTCGCTTCAATGGTATTCAGAACAGCACCAATAGACTCCATCAACTGATCGAGGAATGACAAATGCGTTTCGGTAAAACGATCCAGCGAGGCGATCTCAATAACGGCCTTAACTTCCTGTTCAAACAGAATTGGTAGAACCACAATATTATTGGGCGCTGCCGACCCTAGACCGGAAGAAACTTGAATGTAATCGCGCGGAACATCTGTTAGCCAAATGCGTTGTTTCTCAAGCGCGCACTGCCCGACCAAGCCTTCGCCCGGTAAAAAAGATGTAGCCAGTTTGCGACTGGATCTGTAGCCGTAGCTCGCGATCATACGCAGGCGAGAATCTCTAATTCGCGCATCGTCCATCATGTAGAACACGCCATGATGTGCGGATACGAGCGGTGCTAATTCTGAAAGAATCAGTGAGGTTACGGTTTCTAAATCGCGCTGACCTTGTAGCAAGCGAGTGAAACGCGCGAGGTTAGTTTTGAGCCAGTCTTGCTGCGCGTTTTTCTGTGTCGTTTCTTTGAGGTTGCGGATCATCTCGTTGATATTGTCTTTGAGATCCGATACTTCACCGCGCGCCTCAACTTGAATCGACCGCGACAAGTCACCGCGCGTTACTGCGGTTGCCACCTCTGCAATCGCGCGCACTTGCGTCGATAAGTTCGCCGCAAGCTGGTTTACGTTTTCGGTCAAATCCTTCCAGGTGCCGGCAGCTCCTGGCACCGATGCCTGCCCACCGAGCTTACCTTCCACCCCCACTTCCCTCGCCACCGTTGTGGCTTGGTCAGCGAATACCGCAAGTGTGTCAGTCATTTCGTTAATGGTGTTTGCTAATGCCGCAATTTCACCTTGCGCCGCCACCGTTAATTTCTTCTTCAAGTCGCCGTTTGCTACAGCTGTTACCACACCAGCGATACCGCGCACCTGTGCGGTCAAGTTTGCCGCCATGAAGTTCACGTTATCCGTGAGGTCTTTCCAGGTTCCCGCCGCACCGGCTACTTGCGCCTGTCCGCCGAGCTTACCTTCCGTACCCACCTCTCTCGCCACCCGCGTTACTTCCGATGCGAACGAGGAGAGCTGATCCACCATCACGTTGATGGTATTTTTCAATTCGAGGAAATCGCCTTTTACATCCACCGTAATTTTCTTGGACAAGTCACCACGTGCCACCGCCGTGGTTACCGCCGCGATGTTACGTACCTGACCCGTCAAGTTGGATGCCATGAAGTTAACGTTATCGGTCAAATCCTTCCAGGTTCCTGATGCTCCGGGAACGTTTGCCTGACCGCCGAGACGACCCTCGGTACCTACTTCTCTCGCCACCCGCGTTACTTCCGATGCGAATGAACGCAACTGATCCACCATGGTATTGATGGTGTCTTTGAGCTGGAGGATTTCACCTTTGGCGTCCGCCGAAATTTTCTTCGACAAGTCACCGTTTGCTACCGCTGTGGTTACGTCGGCGATGTTCCGCACTTGCGATGTGAGGTTACCGGCCATGGAGTTCACCGAGTCGG
>CBHTVU010000026.1:0-25559 GCA_966096785.1 uncultured Gammaproteobacteria bacterium
GTCGTAAATCGAAGCACGTTTTGCGGTGGCTTTGATTCCATTTACATCATTAAATAAAAGATTGCCCCAATTTGTCAGCACACTTGCATCGTAATTGGTAACCAAATCTAAATTTGAATTTTTATTACCACTCCAACTCCAGCCAAAATAACCTGTGTCATATTGCTGTGCATATTGCATAACTGAAGCAGCGGGTAATTGTGGAGCATCGGCTTGCAATGGGATTGGGTGATTGGGATGGTAGTAAGGCACAGGTCCAAAGCCGCCAATGACGAGAGGGGCGCCCAGCGCGTTAAAACTCGCAATGTAATCGCGAATTTTTTCGGGATTTTGATAAGAAGAAAACATATCAACAGAATAGATAATGCGATTGTTTAATGGGCTGCTGTAAGACTTCAATTCCGTTGCAAAATTAAATGCAGATTTTTGTGTATCTTCCGACCAGTTATCGCCGTCGACCATGACCAAATATCCTGGCGGTAGCTGACTAATTAAGTCGCCGAGGTAGACTTCCATTCTATTTCTAAAATCAGACGGGTAGCCGGCCGTTGTATAATGTTGATTACCAAATCCTACAATGATGTGCGACTGATTCCCTGCTAAAATCGGATTCATTAGACTTGTCCACCAAGAGGTAATCGAATGTCCGTCGGTTCCGCCGTATTCTGGCCATCCTGCAACATCATTAGGTTCGAGTACGCAAATTAATTTGTTCTCCTTACAGGCGGCGATAATTTCTCGTAGCTCCCCTACAGACTTGGGAGGCCATTCGGCAAATGCTGTAGGTATTAAATTGAATTCAATTTGTGCGGAGTTAGCACCAGCGGCAGATATATCTTTAAGCGCCTGCAAGGTTTTCTCCGGGGCCAAGGTGTGATCAATAGTCACCCCGCGAAAAATAAATGGCTTGCCGTAAGAATCCCGTAATTTTCCATCCTGAATTGTCAATGGTGCGAGCGGGCTCAGCGCAAATGCTTGTTGCGCCAATATCGAAAGTGAACATAGGGTGGCGGTAGCCAAAGCCAACGTCGTTTTCAGAAGCGAATAATTATTCGAATTTATGTTCTTCATAGCGTTTCCTTTTGTGTATGAGATGGATGTTATTATTTCTTCACGATTCCGAAAAAAACCGGAATTTTTCCTTACAAAAAATCGTTAGCTACAACTAAGCTGCCAACAAACAACACTTACAGATATAAAAAATGGGTCTTACCTTATTGTTAAAGGCACAGAGTGAATGACATTGTGAATCTTATAGATTGAGATGTTCCAATGTTAATCAACGTGACGAGCGGTTTTCATGCATGTCGAGCGGTGAAAGTGTTCGTTTAGCGGACAACATAAATTATTTAAATAATGCCATAGTTTATTTGAACGTTATTTTTTGCGGAGCTAAATGTTTATCATTCCCGCAGTCCCTAATTTGCTTAAGCGCGATTTATTTGCAAAAAAAATACAATATAAAATCAAGAGCTAACTGAACTTTTAAGCCTATAAACGAATGAGATGTAAACCTACAATTCTGGCTAAATATTGCAAAAAAAGGTTAAATTTGAAAAGTATGGAGTAACGAATCGGACCAAAATTGAACATACGATCATGCATCAGAATACAGTTAGCGATACGGATTTATTATTGTTATAGCGTATCGCATTTAAAATACAGGTTTCAACATAGATAATTCGTGTAGGATTCGCAATTTAACTTACACAATTTTATTTTTGGCGTTTAAATTCTGAAAATATAATATGAGAAAAGGTGTACAGAGGCAGTGAAGAATAATTTAAGTGGAAGCGAACAAATTTTTGTTGGTGTAGATGGAGGTGGCACAAAATGTTGTGCCAGCGTATGCACATCCGATTTTAAATTACTCGGGACAGGTATAAGCGGGTCGGCAAATGCATTTCATTCTGAAGTACAAGCTAAAGCCTCTATTATTCATGCAGTTGAACTAGCACTTATTGATGCGGGGTTTGCTCCCACAGAGATGGCCAATGTAATTGCAGGTATTGGTTTGGCAGGTGTAAATGTTCTCGCTGTTTATGAGGCTATGAATAATTGGCAACATCCCTTCAAAAAAATGTATCTCACTACGGATTTACATATCGCATGCCTGGGCGCCCATAACCAAGATGAAGGTGCAGTAATTGTTACAGGCACAGGTTCTTGCGGTTATTCTTTTGTAAATGGAAAAACAACCATGATCGGTGGTCATGGATTTCCTGTGGGTGATAAAGGCAGCGGTGCGTGGTTAGGATTGGAAGCTATTAAAGCCGTGTTGCTAGCTTACGATAAGCTCGGCCCGCAAACACAACTGAGTGAATTAATTAATGATCACTTAAATGCGACCGGAATTACGATCGTAGAAAAAATGGGCGTTGCTAAATCCAGTGACTACGCACAATTATCTCGTTTTGTGTTTGAGGCTGCCAACGCGAAGGACGAAGTAGCAATAAACATTTTGCGCGAAGGCGCAAATTATCTCGATGCGGTTGCAGAACGATTATGGGAAACACAACCCGGCCGTATGTCCATCATTGGAGGTTTATCAGAAATTATAACTCCCTGGCTAAAACCGAGTGTAGCGGCTAGCCTCTCGCCGCCCGTAAACCAGCCATCCTTCGGTGCAGTTTATTTTGCGCGGCAACAGCTTCCTGCATCTAAATAGCTTCACATTATGGCGCGCGCAAACGCCTATAACTGATAAAAGTGCTGCATGCAATATTATGTGCCACTTTTTTCGGTAATTATTGCTTATAGTATTGTTTCGCAAATTTGCCAAATCATAATACGACGAGTAGGTCACAGTTCGCTTCTTGACCAATATATTCCTGTTCATTCCGGCCGTTAGAATAGACTCACGCTCATCCCACCAAATTCGATTCATTCAATCAGATGATTGTAAAGTAGTCAGGAGATTTCTGTGAACAGCCTCTTCAGCACTGATATGAAATTCACGCAAGACAACAGATTTATGCGAGTGGACTCTGCATTAGGAAAGGATGTCTTTTTCTTGCGGCGGCTTAAGGCAACAGAATCGTTTTCACAGCTTTTTACCATCGATGTTGATTTGCTTTCCTATGACGGCAATATTCGCGCTGAAGACGTCATTGGGCATCACATTGCTACCTTTATAGGGGCTAACGGGCCACAACCTCGGCAACTGAATGGCTTTGTCAAAAGCTTCGCGTATACGGGGCTGGAAAAACGTGGTCTCTACGGTTACAAAGCTGAGCTTGTGCCTTGGTTATGGTTTCTTGATAAGCGCACCAATTGTCGTGTATTCCAAAATCAAACCGTACAAAAAATTCTTGAATCAATCTTTACAGAATTGGGTTTTAACGATTTTAAATTTTCGTTGATTGATACACATCAACCTTTTGAGTATTGCGTGCAATATCAAGAGTCGGATTTCCATTTCATTAGCCGTTTGCTGGAACAGGAGGGCTTATTTTATTTCTTTGAACACAAAGCAGATAAGCACATTCTGCACGTTGCAGATAACGCAGCGGTATTCACTTTTCTTGATGAAAAGACAATCGAACATAGCTCGGATAGTCGCGCGAAACATTTCCTGGATATATGGCAACATCGTTTTCAATATTGTTCGGGTGCTTTTGCGCAAACTGATTACAATTTTGAAAATGCCAATTTGTCATTGCTCACTGAAACTCCCACGTCTATTAAATTAAGCAACAACAGTGCGCTTGAGCGATTTGAATTTCCAGGCAATTACAGCGAAAGCCAGCGAGGTCAAACTCTCACCCGTATTCGTATGCAGCAGGAAGAAGCGGGGTATCAAGTGGTCAGTGCAGGTGGAAATTTCCATCAAATAGAAATAGGCAAAAAATTCAAACTACGGTCAGACGAAGCTGTAGCGGATGACAAAAAAAGTTTCGTTATTTCTGAGATACGACATGATGCATTTGAAGGTAGTTATGTTGATGATGACAAAAAAGAAGAGGGTGGACCCGAATCCGGCTACAGAAATAACTTTATTTGCATTCCCGAAGAAGTTACTTATCGCCCGCCATTGAGAACTGAAAAGCCGCGCATTGATGGTGTACAAACTGCAATGGTGGTGGGTAAACCTGGCGATGAAATTTATACGGATAAATATGGCCGAATAAAATTACAGTTTTATTGGGATAGATACGGCCAAAAAAATGAAAACAGTTCATGCTGGGTTCGTGTCGCTACTGCATGGGCAGGGCCAAAATGGGGAACTTTAAATATTCCCCGGGTAGGTCAGGAAGTTGTTGTTACTTTTGTTAATGGTGATCCCGATCAGCCACTGGTGATAGGTAGTGTTTATAACAGTAAAAACATGCCACCTGTTACTTTGCCTGAAGGCAAACATTATTCGGGAATGCGGTCGCGCTCTGCTAAAGGTGGGGCAGATAGTTTCAGTGAGTTTTCGGTGGACGATAGTGAAGGCGGTGAACAAATAAAAGTTCATGCGAAAAAAGATTACAACGCGACTGTCGGTAATAATCTCACATCTTCAGTCACTGCTGATGCTAGTTACAATGTTGACGGCAACTCATCCTCAACAGTTAAAGGCAATAATACCTCCAGCGTTATTGGCAATTCATCTTCGTCCATTCAAGGTAATCACGATTGGTCCGTGCAAGGTAACCGTAGTGGAAGTGTGACCGGAAATTTAACAGAAAATATTACCGGTAATACAGCCAAGACTATTAGTTCGAATGAAACGCGTAATGTTACGAGCAATCAAACAGTAACTGTCGGCGCAAATCAGGAAGCGCATGTGACATCGAATCGGACGGTGACCGTTGGGGGAAATCAGCAAACAACAGTTACGGGTACGCACACAGTTAATGTCACCGGAGGGCAAACAGTCACTGCACAATCACGGAATGTTATTGTTGACAGTGCTTCATACACTAAAGCAGCAGATATTACGCTCGATGCAGGTTCCAGTATTACTTTAAAAGTTGGTGATGCCGTGATTACTATTGATGGATCTGGAATTACCTTAACAAAAGGGGGTAGTTCGAAAAAAATCGATGCGGCCAGCATTAGCGTGAAGTCACCCACGATAAATTTGAATTAATCCAATCTTTACGAAGCAGGGAACATTATGAGTAAGGTGAATCCTGTCCAACAAGATATGGCAAAACTGGATGAACAATGGGAAGCGTTCACCAGTAGCAAATTGCCGCTATTCCGTTGGTATTTTTCTGCTGATGATATTCAATTGGGTTTGGGCTTTATAAAAGTTAAGGAACAGCTTGATGAAAAAAATCCTGAACTGTTTATTCATTTGCACAGTGAGTTTGAAGAGAGCGATTCTTTTGGTCGAGCGCTTGCTGAGGAAATGAATCAAATGATTGCCGACGGTATTTCTGATGCGGGCCTCGAAGAGGCTCAAGAAAAATCACCGGCAACTACTATCCATACATGGCAAGCCCCTTCGCTGGAAGATTGCACTAACGGATTTAATTGTATTTTTCGCAGTTGCAAATTTGCCTTAGATGCGTTTGGTGATTACGTTCATAATATCGTTTTGGTTATTACACCATCCCGAATTAACAATAATACTCAATATACGAAATGGTGGGCGCAATGCTGCGAGATACATTCGCGCTATTCGTGGCCAGAAAATTTGAAGCTGGTATTTTTTGATATAGATAAAAATTCGGATCTTGCTGTGCTAGCGCGTGAAAATAAAGCTCACATTTATAGCGCTGAAGCGCCGGTGGATATGTCAGCGACTATCCAGGCAATTTTAGATGATGTGAATGATGGTTCGCCCAATGCGAAGTTTCGCCAATACACGGTGGATTTACAAAAAGCCGTAGGCAAACAAAATAAAGCTGACATCGAAAAGCTTGCTGCTGCCGCGATTATTATTGCCGAAATGCACCAATGGTTTGATATGTGGGTTGTCACATTGTTAACTCGTGCTGCTGGTTATTTAGGTTTGCAAGATTATGACAATGCGTTAAAAGATTATCGCAGTGCACAACTTATTGCAGCGCAAGGCGAGCAAAAAAATATTCCTGGCTGTAATAAATTGCAATTACAAGCAATTATTTGTGAAGGTACTTGTTTGTTTAGTGCGGGAAAATTTGAAGAAGCCGCGAGCGCATATGTTAGAGGTGCACAACTGGCGGAGCTGCAACAGGATTTATTGCTCACGCTTGAAGGTTGGCGCATGGCCAGCTTCTGTATGGAGCGCGCTAATATTCAAAAAATCGCATGGGAACATGGTATGAAGGCGCTTGCAGTTGGCGATAAAATGGATGAGCAAGCGCGTGAGAATTCGACGCTTCCTTTTTTAGGTCAGGCACTTTTACGTCTTAGCCCCAGTGGAGAAGTTAATCAACGCATCAAGCAGCGCTTTGATGAATTATTGGGTGAAGGTTGGTTGAAACGCGCTGAGGCGCTGTCATGCTAATCAGTAAGCATTTCGATCCTGTTATGGGGATTGATATCCACATTCTTGTTATCCCTCCTGCAGGCCCAGTACCTATTCCTCATCCACACATCGCATTAATTTTTGATGTGGTTGATTACGTTCCTATTCTTGGTGCTACCGTAAAAGTCGGTGGACTTCCGCGTTCAACTGCCGGTAGCGCAGGTAAAGTTATTCCGCATATTCCAATGGGTGGTCCTTTTTCAAAACCGCCCATGAATGAAGATGAAATTTTTATGGGCAGCACAACAGTTCTCGCTGATGGTGGCCCGTTGAGTTTCACTGCATTACCTACATTAAGTTGCCACGATATTGGTGGCATTGCACCACCGCGAAAAAAGAAACCCAAAAAATCCTTTGGCATGATGTTACCCACTAGCGTTGTTATTTCTGTTCCGCTAGGAATGCCGGTGATGGTGGGCGGTCCACCTACAGTCGATATGATGGGCTTGCTTATGGCGGGTGGCTTGGCTGCACTCGGTGGGGCATTTAAAAAATTGCGCAAGATGCAAAAGAAAAGCAAGCGCATGAAAAAAATGTCCGACGCTATTCATAAACGTGCAAAAAAAGCGATGAATAAGTTGGGTGTGCCACCCAGTTTGCAGAATAAAATTCACAAAGCTATTTGTACCGTCACCGGCCATCCGGTGGATGTTGCGTCTGGAAAAATGTTTACAGATAACATTGATTTTTCCCTTCCAGGTCCATTGCCGCTAGTATGGGAGCGAACTTGGTACAGCACCTCTGTTTACGATGGCCCTTTAGGTCACGGTTGGCATCACAGTTACGATGTAAAACTTTGTGAGATGGATAATGCGGTTGCTGTTCGTTTGGCGGATGGACGTTCAGTTGCGTTCCCAGCACTAGATATTAACGAGACCTGTTTTGATCGCCAAGAACGCTTAACCTTGTTTCGCGATCAGGAAGGTTATGCGATGGATACTGCTGATAAGCAGCGTTATCGTTTCACGCCCTTTCACGACCAAGCCGATAACCAATTACTTGTATCTCTGTCGCAAACCACCAGCGGTGCAAAAATTGAATTTTTTTACAACGACAAAGCTCAGCTTACGCAAATTATTGACAGCGGTGGGCGAATAATTCGTCTTAATTACACTGACGATAATCGTATCCACCAAATATTTTTACCTGAGCCTGAGTCCAACGTCACTCGCGATCATACCAACCCAACTTTTTTCTGTGCAGTTGAACATCACTACCGCGATGGCATGCTGGTTCGTGTAGATGATGCCCTGCAACAACCACTGCAATATGTTTACGACCATAAATTATTAATCAAAGAAACTTTAAGAAGTGGTTTAAGTTTTTATTTCCAATACGATGCACTGAATCACAATGCTCGCTGTGTAAGAACTTGGGGCGATGAAGGAATTTACTGGCGTCAGCTGCATTATGATGTAGAAAATAATATCACCTATGTAAAAAATTCATTAGGCCATGTAACAACCTATCATCACAACGGCGTCCTGCCGCATAAAGTAATTGATGCGCTTGGGCATGTAAGCTTTACTGAATACAACGAGTATTCCGACATTATTTGTGAAACCAATGAGCTTGGTTACAAAACAAAATATGAGTTTGATGAACGTGGCAATAAAACAAAATTTATTAGCCCAGATGGTTCGAGTATTAAGTTCGCATACGATGAAAAAGATAATCTTTCAGAGATCACAGATAAGCTTGGCAATCCATGGCGCTACTCTTACAACGATCGTGGCGAATTAACTAGTAAAATCGATCCTGGTAACTACCGAATCAACTATCTCCATCAAAATGGTTTGCTGCGTACTATCACTGATAGCGCCGGTACCGAGGTACAACTCGGATACGATCAAAACGCTAACCTGGTGACCCTCTCGGATGGTAAAAATAATCAACTTGTTCATCACTATGATGCTTTAGGAAATTTACTCAGCATTCGCGATAGTCGTAACAATCTTAAGAGTTTCCACTACGACAAATTAAAGCGCGTCATTTGTATCGACGATCCAGACGGAAACCGACGATTATTCCGCTACGATGCTGGTGGTAATATCATTCAGGCGAAAGATCAGCAATCCGATGTGGTGATGGATTATGTAGGTATGGGCCGACTGGCCTCACGGACTCAGGCTGGCACTACCATTCGTTTCGAATACGATCGTGAAGAATTACTCACCGCCATTCTGAATGAACATGGTCATGTTTATCGGTTTGAATGGGATCCGAATGAAGCACTTATTCGCGAGTCGGGCTTCGACGGTCTTATGCGTGAGCTTGTAAAAGACCCAGCGGGCCGCACAGTTCGTATCAATCGCCCGGATGCACGCCATAGCGTGTTTAATTACGATAAGCTTGATCGTCTCACTCAAGCACGTCACAGTGACGGTGCGTTTACGACGTTTAAATACCGTGACGATGATGAGCTAATTGAAGCGAGTAATAATGCGATTACCTTGCGCTGGGAGTTAGATCCTCTTGGCCAGGTGCTTAAAGAATTTCAAGGCGATCATTGGATAGCCTCAGAATACGATGCGCAGGGGCTACGCACTCGTATCACTTCATCCTTAGGGCTTGATCAAACCATTTTGCGCGATGCGCGCGGTGATGTGGTTAAGATTGCAACGGCGTCCAATCAATTCGAAGCCTTGTTTGAGCGCGATCAGCAAGGCCTTGAAATTCAACGCAGCCTACCGGGTGGAATTCGTAGCCGCTGGACTCGTGACAAATTAGGTCGCCCGACCAAGCATGAAGTATTCAGTGGCAAGCAAAGCCATAGCAGTAAAACCTATTTTTGGGGCTTAAACGATCGCTTGCTCAAACTGATTGACTCGCTTAATCGCGAGACCGTTTTTCAACATAATGCTGCTGGTAATTTAATTTCAGCGCGTTACGGCGATAACACCTTCGAACTGCGCACACCGGATGCAATGGGAAACCTTTTCAAAACTATTCAATGCGACGATCGCGAATACGGCCCCGCAGGTCAACTTTTAGCAGTACATTCCACTAAAGGCACCACTCGCTATAACTACGATGTTGAAGGCAATCTGGTTCGCAAGCTCGAGCCAAATAATCGAGTCTGGTGCTATGAATGGAATGGCGCTGGCCATATGGCTAAAGTTATTCGGCCTGACGGAAAAGAAATACGATTTGATTACGACCCTCTAGGTCGGCGCATTCAAAAAACGTTTGAAAACAAAACCACTCATTGGGTGTGGGACGGTAATAATCCATTGCATGAATGGGTGGAGCATAAAACTGAAATTGCTACATCCCAGTCGCTCACGCAGTTACAAACGAAAGCGGACGACATTGCGATTAATCACCGTCTCGCATTGTTACAAGAAATTGATTCGCAAGGCCCTCCAAAAATATTTAGCCAAGGCACTAAGGAAAAGCCTGTTACATGGTTATTTGAACCCGACAGCTTTACGCCTATGGCAAAGCTCGTAGGTGATGAACAATTCTCAATTATTACGGACCAACTTGGTACGCCCAATATTGTCTTCGACAAATACGGCAATCAAGTCTGGTCGGCAGACATGAGCGTTTGGGGCGAACTTCGCAACCTTAAAGGTGATCGCGACTTCTGCCCGTTCCGCTTCCCGGGGCAGTATGAAGACTCAGAGACTGGCTTATATTACAACCGCTTCCGCTATTACGATGCACATGCGGGGCAATATGTTAGTCAGGACCCTATAGGTCTAACGGGCGGAAATCCAACAATTTATGCATACGTAGTTGACCCTAATAATTGGATAGATCCCTTAGGGCTAAATTGCGGTGTCAAAGATAAGCTTGACGCTCATGCGAAAATGGCCAGAAAAGAAGCTCAACTTTCTGATCGGCAATTGGCGTCGATCAAGCGTTCACAAGCGCGAGCCGAAGCAGCAGCGAAAAAAGGTGATTTGGTAAATAAAGCCCGTCACGAAATGATTGCCAGTAAAAAGGAAAAAATGTATATGGGCACACAGGTTGATACTTTATTTAAGCGGAAAGTGGATGCCGATCCTGCGCTATCACATCTTTCCACAACCCCGAGAGGAAAATTTGGGCCTGATGTGTATGATCCGAAAAAGAAAGAATACTGGGATTTAACGACCGAAAAAGATTGGGATCGCGGCACTCACCAAAATAAATATGATAAAGACTTTGGAAAAGGGACTGGAGTCTTTTGGTAATCAAGATTGGGGATATTTAAATGAATGATGAATATAAAAATCGTAAATTAGAATTAAAAGAAAAATTTTCTGCTGTAAAGTTCGAAAATTATGATTTTTCAAACGCAGACTTTAACAGTGCAATTTTTGAAAATGTATCTTTTGTAAAATGTGTTTTTAATAAAACAAATTTAGACGGATCAAAAATTTTCTATGAATCAAATTTTGAATCTTGTACTTTTTCTCAAGTCAACCTATCCAATACCACATTTGCAGGTAACAGTGGAATCTATAAAAATTGCACATTTGAGAAATGCAAGCTTCAAAGTAAAGAATTTAATCATACGGTATTTGTAGAATGCACTTTTAATAAGTGCACCTTAAAAAAAATAAATTTTAATGGTAGTAAGTTTATAAATTGTAAATTCGTTGGAAAAATTGAAGACACTTGCTTCAATGGAATTTACGACACAAACTCATCGCCAAACGAGTGCCTGAACTCCGTCGATTTTTCAGGTGCGACCTTTGGCGAATTTGTAACCTTCCATAACTGCAACCTATCCTCATGTATTCCACCAATAGGGAAAACCTTTGAGTCCATGCTTTACCAACTTTATGCTAGCAGACCACACATCCTGAGCACTGGAACAGAGGATAGAATCATTCTGGATTAGGAATTTGGCGAATTCTGTGGGTGGATAACAGAACTATTAATAGAGCGATTTATAGAGGGATTCAAGGGTGTATGTCTCTGGCTGTCCGGCCTTGATGGGCATAGATTTTCCATAAAAAAGCGAAGAAGTAATTATCGAGTACGCGAGTTAGATACATGTTAATCAGTAAACACTTCGATCCCGTTTTGGGAATCGACATCCACATATTGGTAATTCCTCCCGCAGGCCCTGTACCGATTCCTCATCCGCACATTTCATTAATTTTTGATGTGGTTGATTATCTTCCGTTTTTGGGCGCCACTGTAAAAGTGGGTGGCTTGCCCCGTTCAACGGCAGGTAGTGCAGGTAGGCCTCTGCCTCATTTTCCAATGGGTGGCGCATTTGCAAAACCACCCATGAATGAAGATGAAATATTAATGGGTAGCACGACGGTTCTCGCTGACGGTGGTCCATTAAGTTATACGGCGCTACCCGTGTTGAGCTGCCAGGATATTGGTCTAATTGCGCCACCGCGAAAAAAGAAACCGAAAAAATCATTTGGAATGTTGTTGCCTACTAGCATGGTTATTTCAATTCCATTAGGTAGGCCTGTTATGGTGGGCGGCGCACCTACCGTCGATATGATGGGTTTGCTCGCGTCAGCTGGTTTTGCTGCATTGGGTCCTTTATTTAAAAAATTGCGCAAGATGCAAAAGAAAAGCAAGCGCATGAAAAAAATGTCCGATGCTATCCACAAGCGTGCAAAAAAAGCTATGGACAAATTGGGTGTACCTCCCAACATGCGCAACAAAGTTCACAAAGGAATTTGTACTGTCACTGGTCACCCGGTTGATGTTGCTTCCGGAAAAATGTTTACGGACCACATTGATTTTTCACTGCCTGGTCCATTGCCATTAGTATGGGAAAGAACTTGGTACAGCACTTCGGTTTATGATGGTCCACTTGGTCACGGCTGGCATCACAGCTACGACGTAAAGCTGTGTGAAATGGATAATGCTGTTGCAGTGAGATTGGCTGATGGACGATCCGTTGCATTTCCCGCACTCGATATCAACGAAACCTGCTTTGATCGTCAGGAACGATTAACTTTATTTCGCGATGAAGACGGCTACGCATTAGATACTAGCGATAAAAAACGCTACCGCTTCGCTCCATTCCAAAACCAAATCGATAATCAATTACTTACTTCGCTGGCACAAACCACCAGTGGTGCAAAAATTGAATTTTTTTACAACGATAAAGGTTTGCTAAATCAAATTATCGATAGTGGTGGTCGATTAATTCGAATTAGCTACACCGATGACAATCGCATCCATCAAATCTTTTTACCTGAACCTGAATCTAACATCACGCGCGATCATACCACCCCAACACTCTTCTGTGCGGTTGAACATCACTACCGCGATGGCATGTTGGTGCGTGTTGATGATGCGCTGCAACAACCACTGCATTATGTTTACGATCATAAATTATTAATTAAAGAAACTTTCAGAAGTGGTTTGAGTTTTTATTTCCAATACGATGCACTAGATCATAATTCCCGCTGCTTAAGGACGTGGGGCGATGGTGATATTTACCTGCGTGATCTTTATTATGATGATGAAAATAAAATTACCCATGTTCGTGATTCCCGTGGAAACATTACCGTATATCACCATAACGGAGTTTTACCTTATAAAATTATTGACCCTCTGAGCAATATAAATCTCATTGAATACAATGAATATTCACAAATCACGTGTGAGACTAACCCGCTCGGTTTTAAAACGCAGTATAAGTACGATGAGCGCGGGAACAATATTGGCCTTGTTAAAGCAGATGGTGAGTCGATAAAGTTTCAGTTCGACGAACGTGATAATTTGGTTGAAGTTATAGATGAGATTGGTAGCAAGTGGAAATATGAATACTACGACAATGATTTATTAGCTTCCAAAACAGATCCTCTTGGGAATAAATTGCGTTGCGAGTATCACCATGGTCTCCTCAGTGTTATTGAGGATAACACTGGTAATCCTATATTTTTTAAATACGATCAAAACTTTAATTTACGTTGCGTTTCAGATGGAAATATCGACGAGTTTTCCAATGAATATGATGCGCTGGGGAATTTATTAGTATCAACAGATAAGACTGGAAATCATCGTCAGTGCTATTACGACAATCTTCAACGAATTGTACGAATTGATGAGTCTGACGGTAATAATCGCGTTTTTGTTTATGATTCTGGTAACAACATTTCTCGAGTGAAGGACCAGCAGAATGATGTCACTATGGAATACCGAGGGATGGGGCGGATGGTTTCACGTACCCAGGGTGGAGCTACTGTTAAATTTGAATACGACCGTGAAGAGCAATTAGTTGCTGTCATCAATGAACATGGTCGTGCGTACCAATTTGATTGGAGCGCTAATGGCCAGCTAATTTCAGAGTCTGGTTTTGATGGTCTTATTCGACAATTCGTGAAGGATCCTGCGGGCCGCACTGTCCGCATTAACCGACCAGATCAGCGCCACTCCTTATTTAAATACGATGCACTGGATAGAGTTACTCAAGTTCATCATAGTGATGGATCAAGAAAGACCTTTGAATACCGTGCAGATGGCGAAATGCTGAAGGCTGCTAATGATTCGATGGTGCTACGTTGGGAATTAGACGTCTTAGGAAGAATCGAAAGGGAGCACCAAGACGAATTTTGGATCAGTAGCGAATATGACTATCTCGGTTATCGCACGCGCGTACAGTCATCTCTCGGTCTCGATCAAAAAATTAATCGAAATGCACGAGGTGATGTACTAAGAGTTTCCACGAGCGAAAATAATTTTGAGGCAATATTTAAGCGCAATGAACAAGGTTTGGAAATAAATCGTAGCCTTCCTGGGGGTATAGAAAGCCGATGGAATCGAGATAAATTAGGTCGCCCGATTCTTCACGAAATCCGACAAGATAGCAAAATTCAGAGTAATAAAACTTATGTCTGGGGATTTAACAATCGACTGCATAAGCTGATTGATTCGTTGCAGCGTGAAACAGTGTTTCAACACGATGAATTAGGAGCAATAATATCTGCTCGTTACAGCGATAACTCTTTTGATTTACGTATGCCTGATGCTGTGGGGAATCTGTTTAGAACCATCCCTCAAAAGGATCGTGAATACGGACCCGCCGGCCAACTGCTTGCAGTGCATTCGAATAAAGGTATTACTCGCTACGCATACGACGCTGAAGGTAACTTAATCAGTAAAGTAGAACCAGGAAATAAAATCTGGCGTTATGAGTGGAATGGCGAAGGCATGATGTCCAAAGTGATTCGCCCCGATGGTAAAGAAGTTATTTTTGAATACGATGCATTTGGACGACGCATTCGAAAAATATTTAACAATAAAATCACGCGTTGGATATGGGATGGGCATAATCCATTGCATGAGTGGGTAGAATATAAAACTGATTCAACTAATGCGCAGTCACTTGCTCAATTACAAACCAAAGCCGATGAGATTTCAATTGCTCAGCGACTTGCTTTATTGCAGCAGCTAGATTCGCAAGGCCCTCCAAAAGATTTTAATCAAGGCACTAAAGATACACCAATTACTTGGCTGTTTGAGCCCGAAAGTTTTGCTCCTATGGCGAAACTAGTTGGAGATGAACAGTATTCGATAATTAACGACCATCTCGGTACGCCGAATACTATTTTCGACAAAAATGGCACACAGGTTTGGTCAGCCGATATAAGTGTTTGGGGCGAGCTGCGCAATTTGCGCGGTGAAAAAGATTTTTGTCCATTCCGTTTTCCTGGTCAATATGAGGATAGCGAAACAGGGTTGTACTACAATCGTTACCGTTATTTTGATCCAGAGGCGGGACAATATACGAGTCAGGATCCAATAGCATTTCATGGAGGAATGGCATTCTATGCGTATGTTAAAGACCCGATTACATGGTTTGATCCTCTCGGTCTGAAATGCGGAAATACGTGGAACGAATTTCAAAAACATCATGCCGGGCAATTTGCAAATGTAAAAGATGCAGCGGCAGCATACAAAAAATTAAAGACAGGTATGTCGCCATGGCCTATTGGTTATGACCATAAGGCACATGTTAGAACAATGAAAGTAGGTGAAACTTTCCATATGATCGTTGATCATGGTAAAGCAAACGAACCTGGAAGATTTGCAACCGAAGATTTTATTCCGGATGTGAATTATGGACGCCAACAATTAGCGATTAGGGAGGAGTGGAAATCTAGTCTCGATACTGTTGTGACTTATCGAGTTCGAAAACCGTTTGATGTGTATGAGGGGCCGGTGGGCCCTCAAATAAGTAATGGCGATTATCTAAAGGGTGGCGGCTCTCAAATTAATTTTGACGACACCGTTTGGAAAAGCGCCGTGCCGAACAAACACAACTCACCACTTAGTGACCCCTATCTAGAAATAGTAGATGTAAGACCTCTGAAGCCATAAATATGAAAATTACATATAAAAAATTTATAAATACATATGAACCTATTTCGGTTGAGTGGAATTTCAATGGTAGAGAAGTATTGCTGGAGTTTACGGAATCCATCACGGCTATTTTTTCTGAAAAGATCAATCGTGTTGTTGTAGAGTTGTTTAGCGAAAATAAAATAAGTTTTTATGAGCTAAGCGGTGAGCTAGATTTATCCGGCACCTTACCCAACATGGAAAACTATCAATACAGAGGGATAAATAAAAGCATACAGTCAAAAACTGGAATTTCATTTTTATTTCACCCAACTGACGAATCCGTTGGAAATGAATGGCGAGACACCGAACAATATGAATTAGATTTAAAGGCTCCAAATTTCCTTGGGAAAAAGCTAGGGATATATAGGTAGTTTTAGTTTTTAAAAAGCGCTTAAGTGTTTTTGTATGGTCTCATCATTGATTGTTAAATATATAAGGAGAGTCTTATGAATTATCTGGATTGGGCAAAGAAAGCAGTTACGCATGTAAAAAAATTAAATATCCAGTCAAATAATATTGGGACAGGTGAGCTTTCCCAAGGTATGTTGGATGACATGGGAACGTTTATAAATGGTCAGTTTGGAATAATACATGGTGAACTGATCAGTAAATTTGGTGACACGAGTGGTCAGTCTAATATCATGGCTCCTGCAATTGTCGGGCGAAAATTCAGTTGGGGAAATTGCGAATCTAAAGCAGCGCTGGCATTTATTTATCTAGGCGAAAATGGTGTGACACCTATAGAGGTAATGTCAGTTGGTGATGACCATATCCTGTTAGTGCTTGGTCGTGATCAAAAAGGGAAAATACCTGATCTGAGTACGTGGGGTGAGAAAGCGGTAGTTTGTGATCCATGGGCAGATGATGCCTACGGTGCGCAGCTTTTGCGGACCAAAGTTACTCAACCACCACTTGCAGCCGTAGTGGGTGCTACTTTACGGATTTCTCAAACATTCGAACATGTGGGTACCAAATGGCCGCCCGAAGAAATTCGTAAAGCGTTGGATGCTTATAAATATCTTCTTCCTAAGTAAATTCTTAAATATGCCGGCATCACGCGTTTAATCCATCATGATTTTTAACCAGCTTTTTGAACAGCCTTACAAAGAGCTGGTTAAAATATATTATTTATGAACTGGACGAAACAACTGAAGAATTTGAATGACTGTTATCACCTTTTTTATAGCCTGTTAGGGTAAGTAATAAGATCAGGGCCAGGTCACTAAAAATACGATTCATCATTACTCCGTGTTTCGTCCGTTCAATATAAAATGCTTTAGCCCGATTCTTCTACTTATAAAAATAACTTCCGGATATTTCTGCTTTTTGAATGATGGCGTCTTTAAATTTACTTTCAAAGTCGGAGCGCATCATGGGTTTTGTCGCATTTATAGAAAGATTATCTTTGTTGAGAGCATAAAGAGCGAAGAAATAATGATGGGTGCCTGTACCCTCCGGTGGGCAAGGGCCGGAATATCGAGCTAAGGTGTCGTCATTCACCCCTTCTACACTGCCTGCGGGCATAGCTAGATTGCTTGCACCTTCGTTTATTGCTCGTGTATCAGCAGGTATTTTGTAAATGTTCCAGTGCACATAGGGTCTATCTATGATCTTGATCGCATCGTAGTCTTCCATGATAAGAGCAAAACCTTTGATGTCGGGTGAATCGATTTCCCATTGCAACTGTGGACTAACCTCTGTACCGAAACAGGAATGCTTGATTGGAATGGGCTCTCCTGAAACAAAGCTATTGGATTTAAATTCAAAGGCAATTGAACTAGCAGCACTGCTTTGAGTAACCGATGAGGTCGTCATAGAACTGGACGAGCTGGAACTACTTTTAACAGAAGAGCTGCTTTGAACCGCACTACTTTGGACTAAAGAACTACTTTGGAATGACGAAGCACTGCTAGTGGAGGGAGATTTTTTGTTATCACTGCCACCGCAACTAGCTGTAAGCAAAGGAATTAATAAAAGAAGGAAAAAATGTCTCATAGGCACCTCAAATTGGATTAGAGGTCGGAGACTAAAAAAATATTTGCGTACGAAAGTCCTGTTTTATAAAAGCTGACTCGATAATTGCACAAACCTAAATCTGATTTTTTTGTTTCTGATCAATTCAATTTGTCTCTGCAACTTTTGATGACTTTTCATCCTTAATAAACTTTGCCCTGAACTGATTTGGAGTGACGCCGAGACTATCCTTAAATGCCTTATAAAAGGAGTTTTTATTGTTGTATCCTGCTTCAAAAGCAATATCCAAAATTCGCAAATGACATTTAGGGTTCGAAAGTAAGTCACACGCATATTTGAGTCGGTAGCCGTTAACGTAGTGATAGAAGCTTAGGCCAGCATGTACGTTCAGTAATTCTGAAGCTTGATTCGTGCTGATACCCAAATGACTTGCAAGGTCAGCAAGCGATAATTCGTTCTGCCGGTAGATGTTTCTCTCTTCCATGAGGCGGGTTAGTTGCTGGCTTAAGTTCTGTGCGAGCGAAGAGTCTAACTCAAGATGCCGTTCCTTGGGCTCCGCATCTGCTTCTGTGGAAGCATTGACTATCTGTTCATCCTGGTTAGTGGTTGCGATACTTTTATTTGCTTCAATCCTCGCTGGATGTTCACGAAATAAAAGTTCAGGACGATAAACACTAAGTATCCCGATAGATAATGCATACACGGAAAAGATAGGAAATGCGAAGTAATCCAGTAGTTGATAAGTTTGTAAGATGCCTGACATTACCAATGACATCACCACGAAATCTACAGCGGCTAATCCCATCACCCCGACAATAATATATAGCAACCAGTAGTAAGCCGAGTTTGGGAATTCATGCCAAAGGTCTGAGAGGAAAGGCCGCATCTTTACAAGTCGCCACAGCGAAAAAAGTAAGTAGCTGAGCATATGGCACATGCCCAACAACACGTAAGTCATAATTTTTTCAGGAACGATAAAGAGGGTTGTGAGTGCACAAAGCCATGGCACAAAGTGTGAGACAGTGTTACGAATGCTGATAGGCTTGCGGCTAAGAACGTTGATGAAGATACAAATAAACGGGCCTTTGAGCCATAAAAAACTGGAGGCGATCACCGCAAGAGTGAAAACTCCTCCAGGTGCTATTTGGTTCGCGTAAAGATCCATTTGTGGTAACGCCAGGGCCACGAGAAAAGCTGCAAACCATCTATTCAATAATTTATTGCCGCGTTTATCTTGCAGCAATATGAAGACAGTCCATAAATTAATAACGAGCGTAGATAGAACAAAAATTTTGAATGCTTCATGCATGGAAAAACTCACTTCACTTTTATTATATTTTTGAATTAAAACAGTAGTCCAGGTCTTAGGCAAGTAACTTGGTCGTTTTATAGGCTACTAAAAGACGAAGTATGGTGTAAATCACGCAAACGATAGGTAATTACCAGAGTCATGGTGGTTGGTATATGCGTACCCGAGTTACTAATAAGAGCTGCAAGTCGAGTTATACATTTAAGTTCGCGGTGCCTGGTTTAAGTCAGGGAAAGATCTTGATGTTAATTTCGTCTTATAAAGAAATAAAACAAGATCGTTCCCCTGGCCCAATTAACCTAAGGATTGTTGTTTTTACTAGCGGTTCAATCTCTTAGTTCGCCGATGTAAACGGTAGCGCGTCATACTGCAAAATTTATTTTTTAGGTTTAACAAAGCGCAATGTGAATCGATCACTCTCACCAATTGCCATATATTTTTCTCGATCTTTATCGCCTTCTTCAAATGAGGGCGGCAAGCTCCACACATTTTTAGGATAATTTTTTGTATCTTTCGGATTATTGTTGATGGGGCTGGCTGCCTCCAATTTGAATCCTACTTTTTCAGCCTCTGCAATCACAAACGTTTCAGGTAAATAACCGGTATTTTTAACTTCGGCGAATGTTTTACCTTCGGCAGCGCGGTGATCTACTACACCTAAGGTGCCGCCTGGCTTAAGAACACGGAAGGCTTCTGCAAACAATTTTGCATGGTCGTCGTGCATGGCAAAATTGTGTACATTACGAAACGTTAGAAGAAAATCCGCTGAATTGGCTTCACCAAAATTTATAGACTGTGGATTTATCTCGATTATCTTTATTTTTCCAAAATGGGTTGGGTCAGCAGCAAGCTTTTCTTTTTGCCCAGCATCCTCCGGGTTTCCAGTTATATTAATGATGGTCAATTGACCCTTGTCTCGTAAAAAAGGCGCGAGTATTTCCGTATACCATGCGTTACCTCCTGGAAATAATTCAATAACTTTCGCATCAGGCTTAACACCAAAAAATAATAAGGTTTGCAGCGGGTGACGATATTGGTCGCGCGCTTTGTTTTTTTCTGATCGCCAGCTACCGTTAATATTTTCCTCCAATTGTTTTTGTACGCTTTTGGTTTCTGCATGAACATAGGTTGCACTGCTCATGATTAAGCCCAAGGCGAATAGCGGTAAAGCAAAGCGATAGAGTTTATTGTGAAATGATGTATTCATAGGAGATTTCCTTTTATGCTGTTTTGTTGAGAACAACCATCTTGGAACAGCGCAACTGGGATGGTTTGAAACATTAAATTGTTAAGGTTTTATAACGAGTCCAGTTGCGGCGACTACAACTAACCCGCCCAGCAAACATGAAAAATTGATCGACTCCTGCAAAAAAAGAGCACTCCAAAAAATACTAAAAAGCGGAATCATAAAAGACACGGACATGGCTCTGGTGGGGCCAATTCTGGCAACGAGCGGAATAAAAATAATCTGTGCCAGTGCAGAGGGAAAAAGTGCCAGTGCTATGATTAAGGCTATAGCCTTGCCTGACGGAACCTGTGCTGGAAGTGAAAATGGCAAAGTCGGCAGCAGCATCAAACTTGCCGCTACCATTGAGCCTGTGGCCATGGCGAAGGGGTCAATTCTTTTTGCCAATATTTTTTGCGTACAGGTGTGGTGTTTCACAATCACGCCGGATATTGCAAAACATGCCGGACTAACCACACAGGCAATAACAGCAAGTAGAGTAGATTGAGTATGTGAAAGTGATCCTGCGTCCGCCAATAACCAGACCCCGCCGATTCCCATGAGCAAACCTAATAATTTGCGCAGGCTTAATCGCTCGGCCAGCCAAAACATTGAAAACAGAGCACCAAATAATGGGCAGGTTGCGTTAAAAAGTGCTGAAAGTGCAGCGGGTAAATGATTAGCTGCGAAGGAAAATAAAATGAACGGCAGAACGGCACCGAAAAACCCGGCAGCGAGGTAGATTCTAGAATTCCGTTGCCAGTAGAGCCGAGTGTGGTTGATATGTGTAAATAAAAGTAGCACCGCTGCGGCCAAAGCAATTCGTAATGTGGCTAACAATAGCGTACCGATTTCCGGCACGGCGATGCGCATTCCAATAAACGATGCACCCCAAATCGCTGCCAATAAACCCAGCTTTACAATATCTGTTCTGGATAATGCGATACATTTGTTCGAGATGTAATTGGCTGTGGAAGTAGGGCTGTTAACATTTTTAAACATGGACACTACTCGTGTATTGATAACGAGTTGTGACTGTCGAATAAAGTTGAACTAAAACCCAATTAAAAATTATGAAATTTTATTAAATCATTGATATGTATAATTTTATATTGGATTTCCTATAGCTTAATGGCCTCCAGATCAGGGCGCATAGCTTCTAATTGATGATCTTCAATCAAGTGTTTCGCTTCGTTGTAGTGGCTAAGCGCTTGCTCGCGCTTACCTTGCGTGAGAAAAATAGAGGCTAAGCTGATGTGATCATAACTGCGGCCGATTGAGCAGCGAATAGCAGTATCAAACTTGAGCGCTTGTTCAAAACCAGATTGTGCCAATGACAAATCTCCGCGCTCTTGATAAATTTTGGCGCGAGCACCAGCAATTGCAGATTGAATTAAAAAGTCGCTGCTGGGTGTCGCAAGTTGATCTGCCCGATTTAGACTCACAAGTGCGTTATCAATTTCACCCTGTTGCTGTTGCACCATCGCCATAAAAAAATACATTTTCGCGCTGGCCTGCGGGTCATCAATTTTGGCCTGTTCGATACTTGCTGCAATTTCCTCTTTAGCAAGGTCGAGTTTTTGAGTGGCAACTAAAGTTTTGATTAAATATTCACGCGCTATCATGTTTTTGGGTTCCAGCTGTTTAAGACTGGTAAAAAGGCTAAGTGCTGCCTCGTATTCTTTTTTATCCAAACGCTCGACTCCGCGCGCCATAAGCTCATTACTAAAAATGGTTTGTGCATTGTTATCAGCATTGGATAATTTTTGTCCGGTCTGGCTGACTACCACTTGACCAAGTTTATAAATTGCCTGATTCAGATCTTTGTCGAAAATAACACCGCGTTTAACATTGCTGCGTGACCGTAGTTTGTAATCGAGACGGAAATTTTCGACCGCGCCTGATAATTGCGATTCCACCACAAGGGTAGCGCCCGAAACGTCAAATATTTTTGCAGCCTGTTCGCTTTCATAATCGCGTGGCAAGTGCGCGAATCGCATAATTTGAAATACGTATTCAGAACTCATGACTTGTGCGCTTTTATCCGATACCAACAGATGGATAAGTTGATCCATAGCGCCGAGAGGAACCCAATTATGGTCGTTGCCCGGCATTTGGCTTTTCATTGGCAACACAATTACAACCTCGGTTTGCGGCGAGGATGATCCTTTGAATGCTGAATGAAAGAGGACGCCAACGAGTAAAAATGCTGCAATCAATACGAATATGATTAACGTCTTTTTCCAGCGTGACGGAGCAGTGGCTAGGGCAGGTGTTTCCACTGGCGTTGGCGGTATGTCTCCAGTTTGCTTATCAACATCTGCGGCCCACGCATAACCTTTTCGCGGATAGGTTTGAATAATGTCAGCACTACCAAATATCTGGCGCAATTCGCGGATGGATTGCACTAACACTTGCTCTTCAACGGTTACATCATCCCAAACGGTATCGAGTAAATAGCGTTTACTGAGAATCTCGCGAGGTTTTTCAAGCAGCAGAAGCAAAAGTGCAAATGTTTTTGGGCGAACCTGAATGGTGTTAACACCTTGCTTGACTGCTTGTCGATGCGGATAAATGGCAAATCCCTGACTTAAGTAAATGAAACTCAATGTAGTGCCTCGTCGTCTCGTTTGAATCGCAACAGTATACATGCCATGGCTATTGCGGCTAAGTCACTTTTGATAAACGGTAAAATAAAATGCAAGCTTTTGAGGTGAATTGAGCTGCGTGAAATAATTGCGGGTGAATATTTCACTCGTTTTAAAAAACAGAATCCATGCGATACATTCTTTCTCTACTCTCACTCTTCAATTATTAGGCTAAAAATAAAATTGCAGTTAAATGGCTCACAGGCAAGTGAGTTCCACATAAAAATAGGAAATTTTTTTGATTGAATTGCAAATACATGGTTTTATAAATTACTTGATTGCGTTTGTAATAAACTACTTTCAATGTTTTGCGGTTCGATTGCATCAACAACGCGAACACATGATTATTGTGGCGCACAAATCCTTGGTTTGGTGCTGCAATTTGTAGGTTTGTATCGGTGTATTTTTTCGGGCAGGCATTAATTTTAATCTGGGGAAAGTGGTATTCTCGTGCGAGTTGCTGTAAAAACGTTTCAAGGGATGGCGGACCTGTAAGTATTTTTCATAAAGATTATGGGGGCACGTACAGCGCTTGTGATGAAAAACAGCAATGGCAAATAATCTAACATATTTCCAATGCGTAAATAGTTGGCGTTTATAAACAATTTAATATGAGGTAAAAGTTATGAGTATTGCGCGCACTTCTGAATATCCTATAGATAAACAATTTCTCGAGCGCTGGTCACCAAGAGCTTTTTCTGATCGCCCTGTAACGCAAGAACAAATCATGACTATTTTTGATGCAGCACATTGGGCACCTTCGGCTTCTAATCTGCAACCATGGCGTTTCTTTTACGGTATACGTGGCGATTCTGAATTCGATACAATTTTTAATTTGTTAGTGCCTTTTAATCAGTCATGGACAAAAAATGCAGGCGCTTTGGTAATTGTTACATCGGTAGCTTCTTTCGACGGAACTCGCCCTGTCAGGACTCACAGCTTCGATACAGGTTCTGCGTTTATGTCTTTAGCATTGCAAGCACACAGCATGGGATTAATTGCACACGGTATGGCGGGGATCGATTACGAAAAAATTCCGGCA
This sequence comes from uncultured Gammaproteobacteria bacterium, assembly GCA_966096785.1. Lineage (GTDB taxonomy): Bacteria > Pseudomonadota > Gammaproteobacteria > Pseudomonadales > Cellvibrionaceae > Cellvibrio. Next base: position 23,962 of record CBHTVU010000026.1, read on the forward strand.
GCTCTAGGGTTGCCTGAAAATTTAAAAGTTGAGGCCGGTGTTGCTATTGGATATCAGGGTGATATCTCAGTATTACCTGAAGCACTTCAACAGCGAGAAGTTCCGTCTCAACGTTTACCTTTGTCAGAAGTAGTTTATAAAGGGCGCTTTACGGGAGAAATAAAGGCCCCGGAATAACTCACGAAAGATTTGTATAGCTAAAAATGCAACTCGGTAAAAATAAACATTTATTCACGCAAATGAAAAGGAAAAAAATGTTTTTATTTTGCTGTGTTGCGCGGCTCTATAACGCGAAACTCGCCGCTCAAATGCATCATGCTAAAGATGTACAGCATGCCATCAAAGTAACGCTGTTCTCCAGCTGGTAAAGGCGTATCCCAAAATTCCTGTAGGAATGCGGTGGAAACATCGCCCTTCGTTGCCGCCAGACTACCGACTGCAGTTGCTGCGAGCATTCCGACCGAGTGGCGCTCCGACATAGGTTTTCCATCGAGGGTGTATTGATCAGCGAAGGTGCGTATACCTTGCTTAAACAGGAAATCCTGAACGCGATCACTGAGCACAGTTTGGCGCGGATCTTTGGCAAACCAGCTATGGTCCACCGCCATATTGCTCACAGTGCGCCAACTATCGTAGGCAAAAATGCTTGGCTTCCCATCCCAACCCATCGAAGGTGTGCCGTCATAATCGGTCCGGTCCGGTGAAAGGCCAGTTACAGGATGAGCGGCCTTGTGAAATAAATCGCGGCTCGCTTCAGCTGCTTTTGCCCAAAATGCACGTTCTTCTTTTGGAGCCCAACGCGCCCAAAGCTCATAAAACGCAGGCAAATGATAGGACGGGTCCGTACCTGGAAGATTGGTCTCTGGCACAAAGCGAATCATCGCGTGTTCTTCATCCACCATGGGGCCAACGCTCACATCGCGCGGTGCATTGTTACGTTTAAATGCTGGCCAGGGTTTGCCTTCTTTTATAGCTTTGGCTTGCTCAGTGCGATTGTTTGGGCTTGGCCATGGATTGCTCGGCTCGACAAATGGAGGATCGTTTGGATGAATGCGGAAGGGTGTCGTGCTGGTTAATACGCCGTGGTGGCGCATGCCTCGCAGTATGGTATCGGCTTCTTTTTGGTAATTATAAATTCCTTTGCCGTTACCCCAACGATTCGCGGCAAAATATAACGCCATCGCATAATATTCTTCGCCATCCGGTGCTGCGCTGGTTGAACGCGGACTGCCATCAGTACCCATTGACCATGCAAAATAACCGCGCGATGGATTTTTGGGGTCAGTATTTAACATGTAGGTTTTTGACCAATTCCACAGCGCATCAAATTCTCGCTTTTTATTTAACTGCACAGCGATCATCATGCCGTAACTCATACCTTCGCTGCGCGCATCGTTATTGGCCCAGTCGGTCACATAAGCCAAGGTTCCGTTTTCGTTTGCACCTGTCTCAAAATAGATTCGTTCTTCCTGTCCATCACCATGAAAAAATTGTTGAAATGCACGTTCGATGCGTTCGTGCGTTTCAGCAGGTGTTTTGTTCAGACGCTCAACAAATAGATTGGCGTAGCGCCCGGTTTTGTAGGCGCCGCTACCATC
>CBHTVU010000027.1:0-25385 GCA_966096785.1 uncultured Gammaproteobacteria bacterium
CCAATACTAATTGCTCGTGCGGCTTGACCATATAACAGAATCGACTGTGTATGATGAAACGCTTCAAAACATGATGTGTAAAAACACAAATGAACGACGGACTTGTCCGATACACAAAGCAATCAATACAAATTCAGTAAACTTTACATCCACCACCCTATTTGAGTAATCCTGGCCGCCGCAATCCGCTGCTTAAGACCAGAAAACTCATCCAGAATTGCTTGACGACCATAGCACGTTGGAACCACCTGATCCCATCCCGAACTCAGAAGTGAAACGACGTAGCGCCGATGGTAGTGTGGGGTTTCCCCATGTGAGAGTAGGTCATCGTCAAGCTCTTAATCCTAAAACCCCCTGTAGTTTCAACTGCAGGGGGTTTTTCTTTGTGGGCGATTTATTCTTAATTCTCCAATATCTGTGGATTCTCGATTCATTACTCTTTTCATTTTTACCCAATCCTTCGGTCGCGTGTAAATTCGCACACCTTCTTTCTTCGTGATTTGTTCCGTTATTTCCAATTCTTTGGATTTACCCATTTTAATTCCATTATGGCTCACAACCACTGTGGTTGATCTCCTACAGAAAATGTAGATTTTGGCGACTGGTGCATCCCATATATTTCTCTAAAATGGGCAACGCATGGACGTAATCGCAACAGGATGTTGCGGTGAGGGACAAGGGATTCAGGACGAAGCCCAGCGAAGGAGTGTGAGGAATCGGGTAACCGTTGATCAGGATGATCCAGGTTTACCCCAATCGTCAGGGAGTCTGCTTGCAGCTCCCTTTTTTTATATGGTAATTGATTCATCGCATCTTGTGCTTTCAGAGCAATCTGCTGGATTTACACTATCTAACTGAATACTATGCAGCTTTTAGTGATGTGGCTCCAGTCTATGATGTCCTCCAGCGGTATCCTCTCCATCAATCTTTCGGCTATTCAATTCAACTGGCTTTGTCGTGTCTGCAAAGGTTTATTTAGACAGTTTGAAATATTTCACATCTCACAACCAAACGACCATCACGCGACTACGGAGATAGCAATTTATGAATGAATTGCAGCGTCAACATTATCTATCTGCTTTAGGAATAGATACATATATGCCGCGTTGGCAATTGCCCTATGCAGGTGTTTCTACCGCCTGTGAAATGCCATCCTTGGAAGAGGCCGTAGTTTTCGACTCGCCATTAATAAAGAACGAGGCGCAGCCTCTTCAACAAAATTTGCCAGAATCAAAACCAAGAGTTGAAATCATTAATTCAGCGCAACCAAATAATATTTTAAATGACATCCTACAACCTAAAAAATCCTCAATTTTAAAATCCCAACCTATTAGTGCTGCCGATATACTTGCCCAGCTTGATACAAAACCAGTAAATATTGATGCATTTAGTTTGAGTATTTGGCGTCCTCTCGATGGGGTAATGATTATAGATTCGCGGAATGCGAAACTGGCGTTGCCGACAGAGTTGTTGCTCAATAATATTTTGCGTTCAGTTTTTCCAAGTGAATCATTAAAGACGCAAGAAGAAATTTTACGTTGGCCTATGATTGAAAATAGTTTCACGAAACGAACTGTTAATGATGCACGTGCAGAGTTACAAACCTGGCTTTCGGTTCAGCATGAAATTCGGCCTGTTAAATATTTATGGTTAATGGGTTCAAATGCGGCGATCTATTTTTTGATGGAACAAACAAGTTTTACTGGTTCCATTTTTCAATCTGCGAATCTTGTTGGTTTGGAAATTAATGCATTGGTGTTACCAAGTTTAAATGAAGTTCTGCAAAATCCAACTTTTAAGAAACAAATATTTGCAGCGTCTCAACAATATCATTCTATAAATTTATGAATCAATTTGAATCACCGCTTGTTTTAACAACTGTTACTGGATTAGCGTTAAGCCTTCGCTTACTTGAGGAGTCTGATCTTCCTGTGGTTATGGAACTTGAACGAAGCGCGCATTCGCATCCCTGGCGACAATCCAGTTTTGAAGACTGCCTCAAAGGGCGGCAACGTTGTTGGCTAGCAGAGAGCAATCAAAAGTTGGTGGGCTATGTGGTCATTACCCATGCGGGTGGTGATGCAGAGTTATTGAATATTGCGGTATCGCCAAAATTTCAACGCAAAGGAATTGGTTCCACTTTATTGCAGCATGCAATTAGCTGTGTGATGGGGCATGCAGACATGTTGTTCCTGGAAGTGCGGATTTCGAATCGCAAAGCTATTGAGCTATATTCAAAGGAAGGTTTTTTTGAGTTAGGAAACCGCAAAAATTATTACCCTACAAACAATGGCCATGAAGACGCATTGCTCATGGCTAGCCAGTTATAAATTAATTTTTAACCGGACGTTTTTGTAATTTTCTTTGTAGTGTTCTGCGGTGCATTCCTAAAATTCTTGCGCTTGCGGAGATATTTCCTTCGTTTGCTTGCAAAGTTTTTTGTATGTGCTCCCACTCCAAACGGTCTAGCGATGTTGGGTTTTCGGGTAGGGCAATTTCCTCATCGACACTTTTATGTGTAAAAGCTTGCAGAAGATTATCTACTTCAACAGGCTTACAAAAATAATTTAGTGCACCTAGCTTGATGGCCTCCACGGCTGTTGAAATACTGGAGTAACCGGTGAGCATAATAATATCCATTTCGGGATTTAACGACTTCAGCTCCTTTATTAGCGTCAATCCGGATTCCTGCGCAATTTTTAAATCTACAATCGCTTTTGTATAGCTATTGCGATGTAAGGCACTTATAGCGGTTTGAGCGGATTGAAATGCATCCACTGAAAGTCCACGTCGGTTGAGTGCGCGCTGCATAACCCCACAAAATGTCTCATCATCGTCAACTAATAAAAAATGATCGGTGCGTGCGTTCATAAAGGTAGCCTTAATTCAGTGAGCGTTCCTCTCGGGGTATTTGCAATCTGAGTAACGCTACCTCCGTAATATTTTAAGGTTGCGTTAGATAATAACATTCCCAAACCTAACCCATTTTTTTTGGTGCTGACCACATTTTTACCGAGATCAGCTTGAATATTTTTGTCGACTCCGCGACCTTCATCAATTATTTTCCAGACCAAAATGTTATCAACGCATTCAATAATGATCTTCACCTGTGTATTTGGGTCGGCATCTGCAGCATTGTTTAGTAGATTTATAATTGCCTGTTCAATACGGGGATCGGCTACCATATTTTTGTCGATAAAATTTTCGCTAAATGAATAATTGAATTGAGCCGTAGGACGAAATAGTTGCCATCGATCAAAAATATGCGCGCAAAATTCTTTAACGGGTTGATGTTTGAACTGCCCATGACTTGCCGCGCTGGAATCATGAACCATTTTTTTTAAAGTATTAGCACACTGGGTTACCTGCGTGCTCAGTAATTCCAAGTCCGGTAAAAGTTTTTTATTAGCCTCGTGTTCGGCCTGTAATTCGGATAAGAGTACGGTCATTGTAGACAACGGCGTGTTTATTTCATGCGCTGCGCCTGCCGCTAACATGGCTACAGCCATTAATTGTCCATTACGAAGTTCATCCTCGCGTAATCTATTTAAGATTTCGTCTTGCTCGCGTAAGGTTCGCGCCATTTTTACAACAAAATAAGTAATGAGAATGGCGCTGATAAAAAAATTAAACCACATTCCCAGAATATGCCAACTCAATGTAGATTCATGATTATGGCTCATTTCAAAAATGGGTAAATTTACGTGAAAAAATAATAGCAAGGTATAGGCAGACAAACATAATGATGTGATAACCCAAGTGAACCGCCACGGAAGCGTTGCTGCTGAGATGCAAATTGGAACCAGTAGATAGGAAACAAAAGGATTGTTTGCCCCACCACTAAAATAAAAAAGTGTGTTTAGACAAATAACATCAATTAATAATTGATAAAAAAATTCCCATTCAGTAACAACCAGCAAATTTTTTAAACGTAGATAAGTCAGGCCGTGAATGCTGGTGAATATGATCAGGAGCACAAGCACAGCTTTGTGAACCATGTGGGTTGTACTAAACCAAAGACTGAGTGCAAAACATAACCATAAAAAGCCGAGCAAGAGGCTTCTGATAATAGTGAGCTGTGCTAAATGATATGCTGGTGCAGCACGATTAAGGCTATTGAGTATCGACATAAAAAATGTTTAAGGGAATTTACGAAGAAATAGTTATTGGACGTTTTATAGCATAGATATTTGAGCTTATGTTTACCGGAAATCATCATTCATAAAAGATAGTGGTCTTTATCGCTTGAAAAAGCTCAACTCGCACCCCACCTTTGAAGGGCTCACTCCAGATTTACCGTACCTTTCCTGTCGTTTTTCGATTGTACGTCTACCTTCAGTATTCATCCTATAAAGGAACTCGTTATGTTATATGCCATTACGGTTGTTCAATACCAAAAAATGCTGGGAAATCTCAGTGCAATTTTAGATAAAGCAGCGGCTTACGCTGAAAGTAAAAAATTTAATGTTGAGGTTTTGTTAAATTCACGTTTGGCTCCTGATCAATTTAATCTGATTCGCCAGGTGCAAATCGCATGTGACACTGCAAAATTTGGTGCGGCACGAATTACCGGTAAAGAAGCTCCAAACCATCCGGATAATGAAACTACGTTGGATGAATTGAAAGCTCGCATTAAATCCACACAAGATTATTTGGCCACTTTTAAAGAGGAAGACTTTGCGGGCGCTGCGGAGCGTCATGTAAGTCAGCCTCGTTGGGAGGGTAAGTATTTAACAGGTCTGGAATACACTCTTCAGCATTCGTTTCCTAATATTGGATTCCATATCACTACCGCATACAGCATTTTACGGAGTAATGGTGTAGATGTTGGTAAAAAAGACTATCTGGGATCGATGCCGTACAAGCAACCAAACTAGTAAAAGAAAGCCGGGGCAAGCCCGGCGTTTTTTTATATTTCCGCTTTTCCTTCACTCTTTTACATGCTGGCTTCCACAAGATAAAGGCTGTGATCTCGAACATCTTTTGGCCAGCTTTCAATTAAACTTTTCAGTGCTGATAAATTACCCGCGAAAAGCGCGCGAGCCGCCTCTTCGAAACCTGGCTCATTTCCCGCCATGGCATTCATAAATTTATAAGCCGCATCGCGTGCAACTCGCATTCGATCTACATCTCTATTGACTCGTTGCGCTTGTTCAACCAGCTTTCGCAAAGCAACTGACGCTCCTCCCGGTTGGCTTGCCAGCCACTCCCAATGACGGGGTAACAAGGTGACCTCCTTCGCTGTAACCCCAAGCTTGGGGCGACCAACAGATTTAATAACAACTGATTCACGGGATGTATCAGTGTCAGAAGCTGCTTGCTCTTTGGGTAGGTAATGTAGGGCTACTCGTAAAGACCCAGGCGCATCCATATCCAATTGCTGACTGGTGTACGCATCAAAAACAAGAACGTCACTTTGGGGCAGCGCATTGACATAAGCTTTTACGTCGTCTGCCACCTGTTGAGGTACTCCATCAGAAATTTTGGTCTTGCCCGCAAATGCAATCCAGCGTGTAGTTGAGTTTGTCATTAAATTACCCCAGTTACATAAATTGGAGTAATTTTACCCGGGTAAAATAGATGGTGTCAATATTACCCGGGTGAAATTGTTTTCCTCACTAAAGCTTTTGTTGGCATTATTTTTCGGCCGCTTGATAATCGCTTGCGTAAAAATAACGAATGGCGACTGTTTGATTTTCCTGGCTATCGCTAAGAATATTTCCTACGCCGTTAAATTCGTGCAAACGATGTTGCAGATCATAGGTGAGCTTAATATTACCCAACAGCATGCGCAAAATGGCATTATCAATTTCTACATAAAAACAAAATGATGATGAGTCGCTATTGTTTTTGCCGATGCATTTCTCAGGTGGTTTTAAACTTACTCTAAGTGGTAATGCTTTCAGGTGGGCCATGGATGCGAAGTTTACAGAAATTGTTTTACCTGTTTGTAATTCTTCCCAATGATCGCGGATAAAATTATCAAACCCTGCGTCTATGACATCCACTTTTTGTGTTGGGATTAATGCTTGATTGATTTTTTTCTGTGAATTAGCTTGATAAGCCAATTCAACATTTTGTTCCGACACTTGTGCTCGCCGAATCTCGCCAATTCGAAAATCACTTTGTGATACTGAAGGTAAGGATAAACTTTTTGAAAAATCCAAATTTTTCTCGGCAAATATTTTTCCTTCAGAAAAGTAACTCACTTTCAATGAATTGGTACTACCCTTGGTGACAATTTCACAATATAAAATTTTATCATGTTCATCTTTCGCAATGCCTACAATGCTCGCCTCGACTTGGGGGGCACATTGATCGTTTACAATAGCTGGCCAGATCGCCGCGGAAAATAGGGCGCTAATGAACATTAAATAAGTCCTCGAAAAAATATCGCTTCAGATAAATTGCGCACCATAAAAATAAAGTCCACATTAATGTTATTAAACCAAGGCTGAAAAAATGGGGCTCACCAATAACTACGTCATTATTTAACCCCGCGCCAGCGTAATAATTTATAGGCACAAATATCACACATAACAGGCAACTTATGATGAGGTTGTTGAATAAAAATGACAAACATGTGCGCAATGCTAAGGCAAACATTATCCAAATGCACAATAACCAAATAGGCGGCAGAAGCAGACCATGATCGAATGATTGTTGCGTCTTGGTATAGAGAAGACCGCTGGAGAATGAAATAATTTCAATTACAAGGCCGAGAATCGAAATTATTAAAACCCATAAAATTTCTTTTCTGAGATGTGATATTGGGAGGTTGTGCGCTATAAACCAAAAATGGCAAACCAAAAAGACAAGTGTGTATGCAGCGCTCGCTAAACTCCCTGATGTAGTGCTTAAAAACCAGCCCGCTTGAAATGATACGGCGTAAGCAAACGTGCTAATTTTAGACATAACTATTTTATTTTCGGTAAATTTCTTGCATTGGGTTTTGCGAACACATATTGCACCGTACTAATGACACGTTCTGCGAAACCTCCTTCGCAGTAACATAAATAAAAATCCCACATCCTAATAAAAATGTCGTCAAAACCCTGGGCTTTGACTTGGGCTATATTCGCGAAAAAGGCGTTCCGCCAATCAGCCAGCGTGCGAGCATAGTCTTGGGTAATATCTTCCAGTCCTACAATTTGCATGTCAGTGTCTTTAAGAATATGTTGCGCAACAATTGTATTTGAAGGAAGGCATCCACCAGGAAAAATATACTGTTGAATAAAGTCTGTATTTTTGTGCGCATAGTCAAAGCGCTGATCCTGAATAGTAATTGCCTGGATCAACATGAGTCCATTTGGTTTTAGTAGGTTTGAGCATTTTGAAAAATAGCTACTGTAAAATTCGTGTCCCACAGCTTCAATCATTTCAATGGATAATAATTTATCGTATGTTCCTTCAATCAGGCGATAATCTTGCAGCAAAACGCTTACCCGATTTTCAAGGCCTTCTCGTTTTACCCAATCAGTTGCATAAGCAAATTGCTCTTTAGAAATAGTGACACTGGTCACTCTGCAGCCCGTAGTTTTTGCGGCAAAAATCGCCATGCCCCCCCAACCGGTACCAATTTCTAATAAATGATCGTGTTCGGTGAGTTGCAGACGCTCACAAATATGCGCCATTTTATGGAGCGAAGCCTGCTCGAGTGTTGCATTTTCTTCAGGATAAATTGCAGCTGAGTAAAGCATGGTTTTATCGAGAAAAAGATTGAAAAAGTTATTCCCCAAATCATAATGTGCAGAAATATTTTCACGTGCTTTAACAACAGTGTTAGGTCGTAGTCTATGTGCTATGCGGCAGGTAATATTGAAAAGTGAGCTCCATCTTGAGTCGAGTTGCTGAAGCACGGGCATGTTGATTGCCATCAAACGAATGACTTGAACCAAGTCTGGCGACCACCAGCTTTTATACATATAGGCTTCACCGGCACCAATACTGCCACCAAATAAAACTTGTCTGTAGAAGGCAGGATGAGTAACGGATATATGGGCGACCAGATCGGCCTTCTCCAGTGGTTCACCGAAGCTATAAATTTCTCCAGCATCCTCGAGCGTTAAATGCCCGGTTTCAATTTTAGTTAGCAGTTTTAATAAAGTTCGCTGCGCAAAATTGTCTATCCAATGTTGGCTTAGCTGCGCGGATTCATTTTTTTCAATGATGCTAATGGATTTCATGCAATATTTTCCTGTGAATCAATTCCTGATAAATCTTTATTAGCGTTTTTAGAGTTGAGCGCCGCCGCTTCCTCTTTTGCCTCTGAGTGATCAAAAATTGGGGAACCTTTCCACCATAACTTCAGAGCTTGCCAGTAAATTGCGCTTATTACTTTTACGGTCATCCACGGAAAACGGATTAAAATTTTGTTCATCGAGGTGGAATTAATAGGCTCACGTTTTAAGGTCAATGTTGCATCCATAACTTTGCGGTGGTCTTGCCAATTTTCCAAATGAAGTGCAAGTGTTTTATCCGGTGTTGTGGAGGTCCAGTGATAGTCCATATTCATAGGGTTGAAAGGTGATACATGGAATTTTTTTTGAAACTGAATATGTTGTTTGTTAGAAAAATCATTTCCCGTCAATACATAAGCGTGACGTTCATTCCAAGGGGTATTGGTGACTTCTGCCAAAATGGCAATAACCTTTTCTCCGGTGTTGTCGAAGCAATAGTAAGTGCTTAGAGGATTCATATTGAAGCCCCAATAACGCAAATTGACTAACATTCGAATGGGTCCTTGAGGCCGATGACCTGTTGATGCTTCAATGGTGTTGCGAACAGACTCATCTACACTTGGATAATTTTTCGCAAAAATATGTTCTGCATCTAGATGAAAATCACTACGTTTAAATTGGACTGGAGCAAAATATGTCAACGACCACCAGGGACTTAGCGAAAATATAGTGTCAATTTCATTCGTATCCAAATACATCATAAATACGTCGTATTCAAATGAATGTTGCTTTGGGGTAAAGCGGCGGTGACGGATTTTTCCGCTGTAGATTGCGCTGGCGAATGGTGCGTCCACTATGGCTTTGCTCCGAGTGAATCTACAACGCGCAAGGCACTATTAACGCCGTCTTCATGAAATCCATTGAACCAGTAAGCACCACAAAACCAGGTTCGCTTCACACCGTTGATCAATGACCAGTCGGATTGCGCCTGGTTTGCGGCGTCGCTAAAAACGGGGTGAGCATATTCGTATTCACCTAGAATTTGCGCAGGATCAATTTTATCTTTTGCATTTAACGTTACGCAAAACTGATCATCGCTGTCGATTCCCTGCAATATATTCATTGAATAGGTCAATATGGGTAAGGACTGCATACTATTTGTTAATAAGTAGTTCCAACTCGACCAGGTAGATTTACGTTTTGGTAATAAAGTTTTATCGGTGTGCAACACTACGGAGTTTTTTTGGTAGGGAATTGCCCCAAGTATTGCTTTCTCATCATCACTCGCGTCACCTAGCATGGCCAGCGCCTGGTCTGAATGGCAGGCAATAATAACTTCATCGAATTCTTCAGCTACACCGTTTGAAATAATGCTTACGTTATTTTCATTGCGAATAATTCGTGCCACTGGGCTGTTCAGCTTTATGTTGTGCTTAAACGACTTGATGAGTGGTTCTATATACGAATGCGAACCACCCTTAACGACTCGCCATTGCGGGCGGTATACAACATTTAATAGTCCGTGGTTTTTGAAGAATTTAATAAAAAATTCCAAAGGAAAGTCCAGGGTAGCCCCCTGGGTTGAAGACCAAATCGCCGAACCCATGGGTATTAGATAACGTTTAATGAATGCGTCAGAATATTCATTGCGCTGCAAATAAGCACCCAAGGTTTCGCCTTGGATTAATCTATTCGCTTCAAGATCCGCAACAGCATCTTTGTTGAATCGAATAATATCGCTTAGCATTTTCCAATGTTTAAACGATAGCAAATTGCGTTTCTGCGCAAACAGAGTACTTAGGTTTGTTCCGGCGTATTCAAAATTATCTTCTGGATCAAATACGCTAAATCCCATTTCAGTAGGTTGGGAGCTAACATCCAGCTCGTTAAGCAGCTTGATAAAATTTGGATAAGTCCAATCGTTAAATACAATGAAGCCGGTATCAATTAAATAGTTTTTACCTTTCCTGTGAATTTTTTTGGTTGCTGTGTGACCACCGACTCGGGAATCAGCCTCGTAAACATACACGTCATATTTTTTTTGTAAATAATATGCAGCAGTTAAACCAGAAATTCCGCTGCCAATGATTGCAATTTTTTTCACGCCCTAAGCCCCTTGTGCCGTTGGTTACCATTGATGAATGCGAGTTATTCTGGGCGCAATCCATGCACACCAGGCTGGGAAGAAAAGTTGGCAAAGTCTTAGTGGCCAACTCAAACTGTATGGAAAATCGATTGCAAATTTTCGCTGGGATAATTTATAAATGATCCGGTTCGCTGCTGCTTCTGGCGTCATCATAAAAGGCATAGCGAAATCGTTTTGCTTGGTGAGGTTAGTTGCAATAAAGCCCGGGCGAACGACACTTACATCAAGATTTATATGGCTGAGGTCTGCGCGTAGGGATTGCATAAAATAATTCAGCGCTGCTTTAGATGACCCATAGGCTTCTGCGCGCGGCAATCCGACACAACTGGAAAGGCTGCTAATTGCAGCAAAGTGCGGACGGGTCTGAGATTTTTTTAAAAGTGGTAGTGCTACTTTCAACGCGCGCACTACCCCGAGAAAATTAACATCGAATGTGCGTTCATACATGTCGGGATTAAAGCTCAGATTATCTTCATATTCGCAAATGCCTGCGGCGCAAATAACCATGTCAAGATAATCTGTTATTTCACGAATTTTATTTTCTGTTTGTTTTAAATCCATTTTACAACTTACGTCCACCGGTAATGCTTTTATACGACCGGGATAAAGTGAAACCAGTTCGTTCAGTGTGGAATGAGAACGCGCGCTGGCGATGACAAAATTTCCAGCGTCTGCTAGTTGCACCGCCAGGGCTTTACCTAAACCAGAGCTTGCTCCGGTAATCCAGATACAGCGACCCGTTATAGATTTCATGATGACTGTTCTTGCATACGTTGGTTAATTTTTTTTACGGCCCAACCGAGTATAGGAACATGTTGATAGATCATAGCGCCCATATCGTAAAAATCTTCGTGGTAAATAATATTTGAATTAAATTTAATCAGCGTGCCGCCATCCAACAGTAATTGTTTACCTCCGTTGAGTTTTGGGTGTGAGTAGCGCATTTTCCATTGGAAAAAGGCTTGGTCACTCGTGACCAGTTCAGTGACAAATTCAAATTCGGAACGGGTATCCGGATTGCAGAAACTCGCAAAGTAACGGGTGAGGGATTCAATTCCGCTAAGTTGATGAATCGGATCTTTAAAAACAATGGACTGACTGTAAAGTGTTGGCAGCATCTTAAGGGTGTTGTAGTCGAAGGTGTGATAAAGCCGTTTGAACTGCGCTATGTCAAAACTAGATTGTGTGTCTTGTATACCTAGAGGTTGCGAATCCATGATGTGTTGAAGCTCGTGCCGATAGTGGGGATATTTACGGCTAGGGGCGGAGGTTGGATCAGGTTCTGAGAGATTTTATTGCTACAATTCCCGGTCGTGTGATCCAACGCAGACGCATCTTCGTAAAAGGTACAAGTTCTACAATTTTCTCACATGAGATAAGTATGATTTCAGTTCCAACAATCGGGTCAGACAAGCAGCAGCGCGATGATTCCTGGAGTCGCCTGTTAGAGCAGGTGGGTCAGGCTCGTGATGAGCTTGCCTTTGCGCAGCTCTTCGCCCATTTCGCGCCCCTCATCAAAGGCTTTTGCCTTGGCAACCTGAATGCTAATTTTCCGCCGGACGCAGCGGACGAAATAGTTCAGGAGGTCATGTTTAAAGTCTGGCAGAAATCGCCAGGTTACGATTCGACAAAAGCGGCAGCGTCGACCTGGATATACACCGTTATGCGGAATTGTCGCATCGATCTTATGCGCCGCAACAAACGCACTCCCACTGATGGTGATGTAATTGAAATTGATGACATATGGGATGAGGCAGATGACGACCATGCATTCGTTTATTTGCAGCAATCCAGTAATGAAGCTTTGATCGAAAAATCTTTCACTCAACTCCCCCCGGAACAACGGCAAGTGCTGACACAAGTCTATATGCAAGGTAAAACACACCAACAAATTTCTGATGAAACCGGATTGCCACTAGGGACTGTGAAATCGCGAGTGCGAATTGGTTTGAAGAAAATGCAAACATTGATCACCGGCTCTGAAAAAACACCAGAACAGGTTAAGGGGAATTTCATATGAGTAATCATCACCCCGACGACAATTTGCTAACTGAATATGCGAGCGGCAGTGCTGCAACAGCATTGGGTATAGTTATTTGTGCGCATTTACAAACTTGCCCGCAATGCCGGCAGCGTGTTGAACAATTAAATAGGTTGGGCGCTGCGATTTTAAAACAAAGTGTTGCTGAACCCGTTCAGCAGGAAACCTTTGAGCAATTGATGACGCGTATTCGCAATCAAGCCACTCCGGTTGGTGAAGCGAAAGTTACCGGTGAACCTGCGCCGTTTTTTGTTAATGACCCCATGATGAAACGGCTTCCCAAAGTGATTGCAAAATTATTGCCTCGCGATGGCAAATTGAAATGGCAAAGTGCTGGTGGCAGCTTGAAAACTGCACGTTTAAAAACGGGTCAGCAAGACTATGAGGTATGTTTCCAGAAAATTAGTAGTGGTGGAAAAGTATTTGAACATGGTCACCGAGGTTTAGAAATCACTCTTGTTCTGCAGGGCAGTTTTTCTGATGAAGATGGCATTTATAGCGAGGGCGATTTTCTTGTTCGCACTCCGGGAGAAGTTCATCGGCCAACCGCCACCCAAAATGAAGATTGTCTTTGTATTTCGGTGGTTGAAGCTCCGGTGAAACTCACCGGTTTATTTGGCAAATTTATAAATCCATTTCTACCTTTTAAACCTGCTTAACATTTTTGGTCCTGGAAAAAAGCCTGCAACCAGTAATGATTGCAGGCTTTTTTTTATACATTCCCCCTTATCGCACTCAACTTACGTAAACAAAAAATTACGACCTTGAACTGATTTTTTCGCGATTCAGGGGTATATTCAAATCAGAATAATACTATAATTCGGCTCGTCAGCGAAATTTCGGTCATCTATAAAAACGACGTAAAAGACTAATAAAAATTGCGTCACCTCAAATAATATCGAGATCACTACTATGCAGCTTAAACATTTATTGTTGGGTATGACGGCGGGCCTTTTCGTGAGCAGCGTTACTGCCGAACCCATTCGAGTATTGGATCGTAATGGAACTTACGTGGGCGTGGAGACCTATGCTCCTAATATAGTTCGCGTGACCATTGGGACTGACTACGCCACCGCTAAATCTGAACCGGGTTACGGGTTTATTGCTACCTCCGAAGCCAAGGGCTTTACTCATGAAGCCAATGACAAAGGCGATAGCTTCACGTCCAATGCTTTAAAGCTTCAGGTTAAGGCTCAGCCCTGGCCTGGTTCACCAAGTATGGGTGAACGGTATTTTGCTCCGTCGCTGCCGCCTGTTAGTTTGAATATCAGCAATGCGAAAGGCGAACTATTGCTAACGATGAATGGCTGGGAAAAAGCTCCCCATGAAGTAAATGGTGAAAAAACTTTTCAGGTGGGTGCAAGTTTTGCGACATCGGCGGATGAGCATTTTTATGGCCTGGGCCAAAATCAGGAAGGTATTCTTGATTTGCGGGGTCGCGCCATTGATTGCAAGCATTGGTATGACGCTCCCCACGGCGAAACCGTCTGCATTCCTTTTATGATTTCCACCAAAGGTTACGGCATTGTTTGGGATAATCCATCGGATACTAAAGTTTATCCCGGCGTAAATGGCCGTACCTTGTGGCAATCCCGCGTGGGCGAACGTGTTTCTTATTTTGTGATCACGGGGACACCTGATGAAATTTGGGCAGGCTACGCAAAGTTGACTGGCAAAACACCACTGCCACCCAAGGCGGCCTTTGGTTTGATCCAATCCAAGGCGCGCTACGCTAGCCAGAAAGAAGTAATGGAGGTTGCTGAAACCTATCAAAGCAAAAAATATCCGCTGGATATAATGGTGGTGGATTGGTTTTATTGGACGCGTATGGGGCAAATGGATATAGACCCAACGCAATTCCCCGACCCGGACACCATGAATAAAAAACTGCATGAAATGGGATTGAAATCCATTATTTCTATTTGGCCTCGTTTTGAGACTGCTGGCCGTTACTACAATGAGCTGGATGGTAAAGGCTATTTTCTTAAAGACAAAAATGGCAATTCGCAAGATGGTTTGCCATTTCGTTCAGATCGTACCGGCGCATTAATTGATTCCACCAACCCGGATGCGCGCAAATGGTTTTTCGAAAAAGCACGCGACAATATTCTTGCGCACGGTTTTGATTATCCATGGCTTGATGAAACCGAACCTGATCTGGTTCCGGATGGCCTCTTCTTCAAAATTGGTTCTGGCGACCGCTACCACAACGTTTATCCGCTACTGCATGTAGAAGGCGTTGCTCAGGGGTTACGAGAGTATCGCCCAAACAAACGCAGCCTGATTTTAGCGCGTGCAGCCTACATAGGTTCACAGCGCACGGGTGGTTTGTTTTGGTCGTCCGATATTCAGCCAAGTTGGGAAGCGCTAAAACGCCAGGTGCCTACGGGATTGAATATGACCGCATCGGGCTTCGCATATTGGGGTAATGATATCGGTGGTTGGCAATGGTTACCGCAAACAACAAATGCGACCAAACCGCCATTGCTTGACCCGTCGGATGCACGCGATGTTGTTGGCCAAAATCATGATTACCCAGAGTTATTCACACGCTGGTTCCAATACGGCACCTTCTTGCCAACTCTGCGAATTCACGGCGATCGCAAACGTACCGAGCTTTGGTCGTTTGGTAAAGAGGCTGAAATTATTCTCGCAAAATACGATCGTCTGCGTTATCAGTTGATTCCTTATATCTACTCGCAAGCCAAACAAACTTACGACACAGGCTCACCTTTTATGCGCGCACTGTGGGTAGATTTTCCAAATGATTCGAAGGTCGCAAACATCGGTGATGAATATATGTTTGGCCCCGCGTTTTTAGTTGCACCTGTGACCGAACAAGCGCAAACGGAGAAAGACGTTTACTTGCCCGCAGGTTCTGATTGGTACAACTTCTGGACTAACGAAAAATTTGCCGGTGGGCAAACTATTAAAGTGGCAGCACCCATCGACCAAATTCCATTATTTGTAAAAGCCGGTTCAATTGTGCCGCTGGGTTCCGATATTCAAAATACGTCAACCAAACAAACCATCGCCAGCGTAAAAGTCTACCCCGGCAAAGATGCAGAATTTACACTTTACGATGACGACGGTGTAAGTTGGGATTACGAAAAAGGTAAGGGCGGTTCAATAACAAAATTGCGCTGGAATGAATCCACAAAAGTTTTGAGCGGTGCAGGGAATGCAAATGTCACTGTGATTGGAAAATAAATTTTCGATGTATAAAAAATCCCCGCACATACGGCGGGGATTTTTTATAACGTGAGACTTTCCTTGCGGGACTTTCTCTTAAATAAAGATACTGACATTTTCTCATCTATTTCTAATAATCCCCAATGACCGTGATTACCAATTTTAATGCCAAGAGGAAGGCGCGCATAGGGTTCAGCAAGTCCTGAAGATACAAACTCGTAGAATATACTTTTATCCTTGTTTTTATGTTTTCTTATTTTATTTTTATGGATATCGCCACTAAAGACGATAAAGTTTCGGAAATTTTTTGATTTAAGCCATTCGTAATCAGAATATCTTTCCCAGCTTTCCTTATTGTCAGATAAGGTACTACCTGAACAGAGTATATTTAAATCTGCTGTTGGTAAGATTTCCGATTCAATCCATTTCTTTTGCGGCTCTCCAAGGAGACTATGGCTCTTATCCTTTTGTCCGCGATAATAACGAGTGTCTGTCAAAACGACCTTAATCGTTTTGCCATCGTCAGTCTTAATAATATTCGAATATTGAATACCTGAATCCTGCAAGCTTAAAGCTGTATCCATGTCAGGTGTAATTGGATATGGCTTTCCCACTCCTGTATTTATAGCTTCACGAAATTGTAAATGAAGGTATTTGGATATCAGTTTCTTTTTGATTGGTACCGCCTCCTTGCCCTCACCTTGGCAACCATTCCAGGCAAAATCATGGTCGTCCCAAGTTGTCAACTTCAAGCGTGTATTTGAAATCAATAACTGAAATTTTTCATTATTCCAAATGGCTTGATAGCGACTGTACATGTCTGTCAAAAACTCTTGGTCAGTATATTTGCTGGGCGGTGGCGGTGCGCCGAATGTTAATCCATAGTCCATATAAATATTGTCACCTAGTAGGATAAGAACATTTGGTTTGTATTCACTAATTTCGGACCATACGTCTTGCTTCTCAATCCTTTTAGCATCGAAGCAGGAAAAAAATGCAATTTTCATGTTGTAATTCCTTAACAAAGACTTAAGCGTTGGGCAGCGGTTACAGCTTCCACCCGATTATTTATACCAAGCTTTCGATAAATACTTTTAATATGAACACTTGTTGTATTGCTTGAGATTCCCAGTAGACGGCTAGCTTCTTTTACAGAGTAACCTTTTGCTATAACTTGCAAAATTTCTATCTCACGATCCGTTAATAAATTGTTGTGTTCAATCGAGGTTGTTTGTTCCGGCAGCGCAAGCTTGTTATATGTCAGTGTACGTGTAAATAGTAGAACTGATCGTGCGATACTGGGTGATAAAGCCGGTTGGCCAGAAAGAGCTTCTTTTAAATATCGTGCTAGCTCTTCAACACTGTGACCTTTTAACAAATAACCGCTAGCACCTGCCCTAAGAGCGGTGAGCAAATGGTCATCGTCATCGAAGATAGTAGTGATAATACATATGGCATTAGGATGACTTGTATTTAAAGGACGAATTAGATCTGTGCCATTTCCGTCAGGAAGACCGATGTCGATAAGTGCTAAAGAAAGCGTGGGTGTTTTTTTCAGGGAGGAATTTTCAATAAACGCCAGAGCGGAAATAAAGCTTTGAACTACTAAGATTGATGCATCGGGGAAACATGCCGCACATGCGTTAGATAATGCATGTGCGGATTCATTGTGATCTTCAACGATCAAGATACTGTCACACTCATTAGCCATAAAAATATTCTCCTTTCATGTTAATATCCAATACAAACTCATTGCCTCCCCTTATCCAATCTGCGCTCGCATTTATTTCAGCTGCTCGCTCGCGAATGTTGTGCAAACCAAATCCGGAATGTTGGTTATTGGTGTCAAATCCCATCCCATCATTTTTACACCTAAGTATCACGTGATCATTGTCCACCTCTAAAGACAGCCACACGTTTTTTGCATTCGCGTGTTTTAAGATATTGCTTAAAATTTCTCGTGATATATTCAAGACATTTAAATAAACTGAGCTTGAAAAGGAGATCTTTAGGTGTTCGCTATCAAATAATAAATGTGGAGTAATGCCCGCCAAATCGCACATAGGTACGTAAATATTACTGATTTCATTTAATAGGGAATCTATTGCTATAGTATTATGATCAAGAGCGCGTATAACTTCACGTAAGCGTTTCATTGTATTTTGAGCAAGCATTCGTGATTCGTTATCTTTAGCAGAGTAAATAAGCGAAAGTAAATCATGACCTATTTGATCATGCAAATCCCGGCCTATACGCCTACGTTCCAGTAGTTGGCCAGCAATAAAAGCAGATTGAAAGTGGCAAAGTTTTGTATAAAAGAATAATAAAGAATCAATCAAACTAACGTCTTTATGATTAAACAACCGAGTTCCTTCATCGGCAAATTCAATAGTAATACTGGGTATGACGTCAGATGTTTTGACAGAGAGGCACTGGCCACTTTTTTTTACAACTGATTTGGGTTCGTTTGTGTCACTCCATTGAATGTAAATAGGATTGAAAATTTCTTTTAGTGCTTGTTCCCAGACTTCTTTCGCATCTCTGTGGCGATCCATAGAATAATTGGTAAGTAGTTTTATTCCGTTTGCAAGATGATCCTGATAGCTACCTCGAGACCTTCTGGAAAATAAACGAAGCAAAGATTGCCTTAGTGGCAGATAAAACCAAAGTACTATCAAAAATAGTAAGGCGCTCGAAATCCTGGAGTCTATACCAATCAAAAAAACGCAAACCAAATCAAGTGTTACAAATAAAATGGTTACGAACAACCACTGCCATACTGCGGCAATATACTTTTCGTTTTCAAATAATTTAACTCTGCTTACGCCAATAAGCACCATGAAATAAGATAAGGTGATGCAACCCCAAGCCCACGTTCTTGATAGCGGAGGTTCAATTTTAAGATAAGCGATGGGTATTAAATAAAATAACATTAATATAGTAGGGCCCGTAAGCCAGGCTAGAGTTACAGATTTGCATTGAAGTCTCTCTAACGGCTTTTGGCTGGAGTAAAGCATTGGTAAATGCATAAAGCCAGAATAATTAGGTATCCAGTAATGATCGCGACATAGCGCTCGCCTGAAGTCGCATAAAGATGTTGCTCTCGAAAGCCCAGGTTTGGGTTCCATTTATTCACTAGGAAAAATAAAGTAAAACAACAAAAAATGCTCAATATAATTTTTAATAACAAGCTTGTCTTGGGTAATTTTTGCGGAAAATATAGAAGCGTAATTGAACAAGATGTTAGGAAAATAATTGTCCCAATTAACGTAATGTAATCCAATAGCCAATATGCGCGTGCCGACGTAATAAACATTTCAATACCTTCAATAGCTGAAGGTATTGTCATTACAAAAAGTGAAACTCCGCTAACAAACAATAGAATATGGGCCATGCGTGTTGGCTGCCATGCCCAGACAAGTGCTCCCATAATTACGGCCAAAGCACCTAATATTAATCGTCCCCAAAAAACTGACCCTAGTTGATTTAAAGGCCTGGCTTCTGCGATTGAAAGATTAATCATTCTACCTTCCGCCAATTTTAGCTTGAGGTTATCACCAGTAATAACTTTATAAATATTATCTTTGGCTTGGATTTCACTTTCTTTATTTGCGTAGGCTATACGCTTTTCAATTTTTGAGGTGGTGAAATGTTCAGATAAAGGAACTACCTTTAATCCTTGAATATTTTCAATCTGGGAAATGATATCGCCCGTGTGTAGATTGTTCATGAGTAATCCATTTTCTACATGATTGACAGCAAGTTGATTCGATATTGTTTTTACAACGTTAAAACCAAGATAAGGTTGTTGCCTGCACCAATCACTGATTAGCAATAGCAACAAAAGGACGATCAAGCAAACGAAGTTGATTAGGCTGCGTGGTCCTAAAAGATGATTCATATTTTTTGCCTATGCTAAACCCTTGCTGTTCAAGCTCAATAACCTGAATGGGTTATTGAGCTTGATCCATTTCTTACAACAACTGATTCTAGAACAACTAATCAGAGCTTCACAACAAGTTGAGTTGGCCTTTGTGTCGCCTAAAGTTTCATTGATTTGTGTTATCACGCGAAAGATTCAAGAATCGAGAGTTAATCAGAGCCTAACCTAATTAGGTTATTCAAAAGTTTGTAAATTATTGCAAGATTGATGGCTGGAAATCTGGAACAACTATTGGTTTCAGGTTTGGTTTTTTGGAGATCATGAAGTTTCGGTTAGGTGAATTTATCAATCTTATTTAAAAAGGAACGATTATGAAAAAGCTTATTTGTTTATTACCTTCAGTATTACTTTCTAGCCTGTGTTTCGCAGACAACTCAAATGTTCCTCAATACGGGAATGATTGGCCGACGAAACCTTTTTGGTCCGTAGAAGCGAAATATAGATTCAAATACGATTATGCCGATATCTATGATCTTGATATCGACTGTAAAAAACTAGAAAGCGTTACAGAATCGCAGCGACATGCGGCTGGAGTTAAATCAACCTTTACCGAACAATTGGTTAAGGACGAAGAAAGAATAATTGATTTTTCTTTTGTAAATAACACCGGAAACAATTCCCCGGTGATAAACAAGCCTTACAAGGTATGTAACGATAAACTTTTGCCATATCAAACGAAACGGGTCGGTGGTATTGATACAGGAATTTTAGTGGTGCCTTATAAGGTAAGGTCAGGAGATCTATATGGAGAGTCATCACTAGGGCCATATATTGCTTTAAGAGGGAACTCAATTTCTTTACTTGGAACCTTTGGAATCACACAGGTTTCGGTTGCGGATCTTACAAATCAAGATGTTAAAACGGAGAGCGGATTAAGTTATGCAGCAGGACTGGTTTGGACTATTAAAGATGAATTTGATATTGGCTTAATTGTAGGGCGAGATCATTTGTCTGGCTCTGCGGGTGATAACTTTAAGTTTCAGGACAAGACTTGGTGGTCTTTTGCGCTTGGTTATAATTTAACACGAAAAAAATAGCGTTTAGATGTTACTAATTACAAACAAAATCCTCGCATAACTGTGGGGATTTTTTTATCGTTTATTTTTCTCCAGCCAATATATCGTTCCCGCCGCTACTGCGAGCGGTGTAATGAAAATGTTCACTATGGGAACCATGCTGCCTGCTAGAACAATAGCGCCGAAGGTGAAGGCGTTAATTTTTTGTTGACCGAGCTGGGTGCGGAATTGTCGGAAGGGGATTTGATGATTGTCTGCCGGGTAATCGCAAAATTGTAAGGCGAGACACCAGCTGGTCCAAAGGCCTCCGGCTATTGCGCCGAGCACGTTGGCACCGGGAATCAACATAAATGCTAAGACGAGCAGGAGAATGCATATAGAGCGTGGAATAAAATAAATAAGCTTAATTAATTCGCGCTTAAATGTACGAGGTATTAATTCTAGCCAAGGTTCATCCGGTGGTGCTATTCCAGTTAAGTGGTGTTCTACTTTTTCGGAGAGAAAACCTAAAAACGGCGCTGCAATAATGGTAGTGATTACATTAAAAGAGTAACCGTAAATAATTAGTATAACTAACGCCAGTAGTGGCCACAGCAACCATTTAATCCAGAGTAACCAACTCGGAATGCTCGCCGCAAAATGCTCGAAAGTAATTTGTGCATAGTGAACGGCGGTATAACTGAGTAAGATAAAAATAATTATATTGAGGGCGATAGGCGCAAGAATAAAAATACGAAAACCGGGTTTGAAAATCAGGCCCAATGCTTCAGAAAAACAATTCAATATATCGGGTCTGTTCATAGGCGTGAATAAATGTCGATGTGAGCGCTAGTGATATTCGCGTTAGTGGAAAATATTTTCCACAGTGACTTACATATTTACCCATGAATTCATCGCGCGCATTTTGAATGAATAATTATCAATATGCAGAATCATTCCATCTTCAAGAATTTTATCAATGACTATGCCATCGGCGATTTGCTCATTAACGTGGCGTATTGCTCCATTAATTTTAACGCTGCCACCGTTCACATTGAAATTGTGTTCGCTGTAGTTGAGCGTAGGCACTTTTTCCAAAATATTGTTGGGTAAGTCGTGCAGTTCAGGCACGTTGGCAAACTGTTTTATAGACGTTGGTGACGATATATTTTCCGGTGTGACGGGCGCTGCAGGCTCAGGTTCAGGTGCGGGCTGTACCGGCTGCGGTGTCGAAATAGTTATGGCTGCATTGGCAGGTGGCACCTGGGTATTTTGCTGGTATAAATTCGCAACATTTTCGTCGGCATTATTGCTTGGATTACTGGGAGCGCTGTGCGGTTGCTCCGTCACAGTAACAGGCTTTGTTTCGTTAATGGTTTTATTGCTGTTTTCTGTTGCGGTTACAGCGGCGCTGCTATTTTGACTGCTCTGCGCAGGAGAATTTGTTGTTGCTGTCGAATGCTGCCCAAGCCAATAAATAACCACAAACAATACACCCAGCCCAATTACACCCGCTACAATTAACAATAACGAATAACTGCGTGGTTCTTCACCACTGCGGCGTTCGTGATTGCTGCTAATTCCAGGCGTTGTTTCGTTGCGCTTACGCTCTTGGTCAGCTTTGTTTAGTGCGTCAAGGAGTAGTGACATTTTTAATCGAATCTTTGTTAGTCGTTGCTTTAAAATTGGCTAATAGAGTTTTATCGGCTCCAATGACTTCATTAATTTTCATTAAGGTTTCTTCATTGATATTGCCATCGACATTTATATTCTTGCTGCGTTGGAAAATTTTTACACGTTCTTGTAATGCAAGATTGAACAAATCATCTGTCAACGGATCTTTTTGATTGTCGATTTTGGCAAACTGTTGGGCCACCCAGGCAACTGTGGGGCTGCTATCACCTAATAAAATAGTCTCGGTAAATCCTGGTGGGCGTTTCCATAAATAAACAATTTCACCCGTCCAGTCTCGTCCGATTTTAGTGAGAGGTAATACCACTTGCTCATGCTGTTCATTTAACACCAAAGCGTTATCGGTATTGAGTCCAATTAATACCAAATAGGTAGAGAATTTTTCTGGTGTAGACATAACAAGAATCGCGGGACGATTGATAGCGCTTACGTCAGTCCAGGTGTGTAGTGAAATTTTGGGGCACTCAAGATTATCGCGGATATTTTTTCCGCAGGGGCGAGCCTCAGCTGTTAAGGGTGCTCCCAGATAAGTGAATAAAGTATCTTCTGCTGCACGATAATTACGAATTGCTACGCCCTGGTTTGGTATAGTGTTTGCCGATGCTGATGACAGCGTCCCTTTAGCGGCAGCAGAGGTTGTTACTTTGGTCACTGCTTTTGGATCCGCTTTTTTCTCTGCGAAGATCGTAAAATATAAAGCGTTGGCAGTTACAGCCACAAACAACACAGCCACAACTATTTTCCAATATAAATGTTGTTTGGTTTGGGGTGTTTGATCAAGGCCACCTATAACTTCTTTTCGAGCTGCATTAAAAATTGGGTTATCTACGCGTATTTGGTTGCTGCCGTAAGCGCCGATTAAGCAACGCTCACAAATTACGTTCACGAGGCGAGGAATTCCGCCGGTAAATGCATGTATACGTTTGATAATCTGAAAAGGAAACGGATTATTTCCGTCTGGTAAGCCTGCAACTTTTAAACGGTGACGAATATAGGCTTGGGTTTCGGTGAGAGTTAGAGGAACTAAATGAAAACGTGCAGTGATGCGTTGCGCTAATTGCCTTAATTCAGGTTTGGATAATAATGTTTTTAACTCTGGTTGCCCCACCAGAATAATATGCAGCAATTTTTGTGTCGTTGTTTCAAGATTAGTTAGCAAGCGCACTTGCTCTAATGCTTCAATCGATAGAAGTTGTGCTTCATCGATCAAAAGTACTGTATTGCGGCCGCGAGTGTGGTTGCGCAATAAAAAAGTGTGTAGAGCGTCGGTGAGGTCTTTTACGCTAGGCTCATCTTTCACATAGGCTGCATCAAGTTCATCACAAATTGTGGTGAGCAGTTCGGGAACATTCGACATAGGGTTCATCACAATAGCTATGTCGGTATTTTCAGGCATTTGCTCCAGGAGGCAGCGAATGATTGTGGTTTTACCTGTTCCCACTTCGCCAGTGAGCATAACGAAGCCGCCGCCGCCAACGCCGTAGAGCAAGTGCGCCAGCGCCTCTTTGTGCTGCTGGCTCATATAGAGATAGCGCGGGTTAACGGCTATTGAAAATGCAGGTTCTGTAAGACCGAAAAAAGTGTGGTACATAGGATCTGTTACTTGAGTATTGTGCCTGGTCGGTATTGTTATGGATTGACTGGCTTAAGTTCGCAGATGATAACGGGAAATTTAATGGCTGTGTTCTAAAAATGTTGTTTTATGACGTATAGATTTGCTGAATTGCGGGTGACAGGGGACCATCGGTGACCACACAATTGCGCCCCTGGGATTTGGCCTTATACATGGCGCTATCGGCGCGGACGAACCATTGTTCCTGTGTTTCATCGGCTTTGAGGGTCGTACAACCGAAAGAAGCCGTGATGTTACCTTCTGGTCCAGACACTTCAGCAGTAATCTGTAACCTAATTTTCTCGGCAATGATAGCGGCTTCTTCGAGGTTAGTGTTGCGTGCCAGCAACACGAATTCCTCACCTCCAAACCGAAACGCGCGATCGGTCTTGCGCAAACGACCCAGGAGCAAGGTGCCAATTTTGATCAAAATTTGGTCGCCTTTGCTGTGGCCAAATTTATCGTTGATAGCTTTGAAGTTATCCAGGTCAAACACAATTAAAGTGGCAGGTGTTTGATAACGGGTGAAGTCTTCTGCACTCAGGCGTAACTCTTCATCCATAAGCCTCCGGTTACCGAGCCCGGTAAGCGGGTCTTGCGAAGCGAATACTTCCAGGCGCTGACGCTGTTGCTCCGTTAAACGGGCAAAGAGGTAGGCCATTATGCTTCCTATAAAGAGTGACGCCATCATGGCGAATGAATCCAGCGTTTTATCCAGCTTGAACGCGGCCGGTGTAACACATGATATGGCGATAAGGTTAATGACTATTGCGTTTTTGGGGCGCAGCAGGAAGAAGTTGGATAAAAATGTGGGGAACATCCAAAACACAAAAATAGGAGAGTTCATGTGAACCACCGCTATAGCGCCCATGGTGTAAAAGATGGCTGCAAATGTCAGTGAGAAATTAGTAACGTGGCCGCGCTTCCTGGAATACAAGGCTATGGAGACAGCCGTAACGAGAATGGCAAGATCAAGCAATGCTTGCAAAGGCTGACCTTTTAAATAGCGCATCACCACAAATGGCCCTATGACAATGGCAGCTAAAATGCCAAATAAGTAGACGAGGCCTAGCTGAAATTTTTTGGAGGAATCATCGAACATGTTGTCATTTTATCCTTATCAGGCTGGCGATATAGCCTGGTCACTTTAAAACGGAGCGGTAAATTACCACATTGCAATCCCTCATGGTGCGCGACCCGATGAACTGCACGTGAGGAGCGGATGCTTAAAAACCAGGTCACGATTACAATGTGAAAAAATTTTATAAAACTGGGGTTAGCTATGGGTAAGAATCGCCTTGAAGCATTTAGTGACGGTGTGCTGGCAATCATCATCACCATTATGGTGTTGGAATTGAAAGTTCCGCACGGCGCTGATTGGACCGCTTTAAGTAAATTAATGCCGGTATTTCTAAGTTATGTGCTGAGCTTTATTTATGTTGGCATTTATTGGAACAACCACCATCATTTATTGCATGCCGTTAAGCATGTCAGTGGCGGTGTTTTGTGGGCGAATTTACATTTATTGTTTTGGTTGTCACTCATCCCGTTTGTAACAGGTTGGATGGGCGAAAATCATTTTTC
>CBHTVU010000028.1:0-23743 GCA_966096785.1 uncultured Gammaproteobacteria bacterium
ATTCGAATCCATGTGAATAACGAACTTGTAGATCTTGAGTCGGTGTTAGAGCAAGCGCTTCAGGTGTTGGCGATAGGCGGTCGTCTGGTGGTGATCAGCTTTCACTCGTTAGAGGATCGTGTAGTGAAACGATTTATTCGTCGCCAGGAGCTGGGTGATCCTGTGCCACGTGGTTTGCCAGTTCGCGACGAGCAGCTTAACAAGCGCATGCGTTCCTGTGGCAAAGCAATCAAAGCGGGTGATGAAGAGGTAAATACAAATATTCGATCGCGCAGCGCAATTATGAGAGTTGCTGAAAAAATTTCTTAAGCAACAGATTTTATTACCAACAACCGAAATATTGATTTGGGAAAATCATGGCCCTATTTAAATCCAGAGCACCAAAACGCATAGCGCCCTGGGCGCTGTTGCTGATGGCTTGTCTCTGGGTTTCGGTCATCGCATCTGCTTTAGCTGTAGTTGCCTCAACACAACAAGTTCGTCGTGATGTAAACCAACTTGAAACCTTGCGCCGTGAAGCCTCTCATTTACAGGTTGAGTGGGGCCAATATCTTTTAGAAGAAAGTACCTGGGCTGCTTACAGTCGTATTGAAAATATTGCGAACAAAGAGCTCAACATGATTGCACCAACAACGGAACATGTCGTGATGGTGCCGAGCGATGATTAAAATTCCATCCATACTTTTTCCGACTGCAAAGTCGCAGCAAAACAAACCGTCATCGCAATCGCGCAGCCCTTTAAAGGTTGCACGTTGGCGTTTTTATTGTGTGGTTGTTGCGATGGGTATTTTGTTGTTGGTGTTGATTGGTCATGTAGCAAGTCTGCAAGTATTACCCAATACCGATAAAGGTTTTGAGTTTTTACAAGATCAAGGTGAAGCGCGAACTTTGCGCACAGAAACTATTCCTGCGTATCGCGGCGTCATTACTGACCGAAACGGCTCACCGCTAGCGGTGAGTACTCCTGTGGCAACTATATGGGCAAACCCAAAAGTATTGTTGCAATCACCGCAACGATTTTCTCAATTGGCGCAAGCATTGGGTATTAATAAAGCAGATATGGTCGCGCGTTTAACGCGCTATTCCAATAAAGAGTTTATGTATCTGCAGCGCCAGATGCCCCCCGATGCTGCGCAAAAAATAATGGATCTTGATATTCCCGGTGTGAATGTTCAAACCGAATATCATCGGTACTATCCTGCGGCCGATGTTGCATCGCACATCGTAGGGATGACCGATGTAGATGATCGTGGGCAGGAAGGCATGGAGATGGCCTACGACCTTTGGCTCACGGGAGAAAATGGGTCCAAACGTGTGCTAAAAGATTTGAAAGGTCGCACTGTAAAAGAATTGCAATTAATCAAAGCAGCGCGTTCCGGTCAAAATTTAACGCTGAGTATTGATTTACGTTTGCAATATCTCGCGCATCGCGAATTAAAAAAAGCTGTTGAAGACAGTGGTGGTATTGCTGGTTCGCTAGTGATTCTTGACGTGGAATCCGGCGAGGTTTTAGCCATAACTAATTATCCATCTTACAACCCAAATGATCGCGCGCATGCAAGAGGCCAGGCCTTGCGTAATCGTGCAATCACCGATTTGTACGAGCCGGGTTCAACGATGAAACCTTTGGCAATTTTGGCCGCGTTAGAAACAGGAAAATTTAAACCAACAGATGTGATTGACACTAATCCGGGATATTTTTCAGTGCCGGGGAAAACATTTACCGATGATGGTTTCAATTACGGCGTGTTGGATTTATCAATGGCAATTGCGAAATCTAGCAACGTGGCCATGTCAAAAATCGCGCTGCAGTTAGATGCTAATACCATGGTTAATATGTACAGCCGCTTAGGAATAGGGCAGCAAATTGGAACAGGTTTTCCTGGTGAAGCATCTGGAAAAGTTCCTTCTCTGAAAATCGGGCAGATCATCGAACGTTGCAATGTCGCATTTGGATATGCGATGAATTTAACCGTACTACAGGTTGTGCAGGCTTATTCAATTATTGCGGCGGGAGGTATCAAACGTCCTATTTCTTTATTAAAAGTTGATGCTATTCCTCAAGGCACAAAAATTGTTGAGAAGCGATACATTGATGACGTAAAAGCGATGTTGCAAAAAGTGGTTGCTGCTGAAGGAACGGGTAAACGCGCGCGCACAATTTCATACACGGTAGCGGGTAAAACCGGCACTGCATTTAAATCTGTGAGCGGCCATTACACCGGCAAACAAATTTCATCGTTTGTGGGTATGGCGCCAGTGGATAATCCTCGCATAGTAACCATGGTTGTTATCGATGAACCCCAAGGTGCGGGCACTACTGCTAACGGCGGTATGGTTGCTGCACCAGCATTTTCTAAAGTCACTGAAGATGCCTTGCGTATGCTGCAAGTTCCACCTGATGCAACAGTCGAACAAGTGGAAGAAGTTAAAGCATTTACTGCACGAACTGCAAAAATTGCTGCAGATAAAGCTGCGGCAAAATTAAAAGCTCAAGAAGCTGCAGCACAAAAATCTCTGGTTAATCCGGGGGTGCCGCAATGACGCGTTTAATTCGAAAAATTTCTTTGCAAGAACTACTACCCGATTATCCCTTGGGTGATGATGCACAACTTCAAGTTAGCGGTTTAAATTTAGATTCGCGCGCAATTAAAACAGGTGATGTTTTTGTTGCACTGGTTGGTGCGAAATTGGATGGGCGTCAGTATATTGCGAAAGCCATTGAGCTAGGTGCAGTTGCTATTTTCGTTGAGGCGGATAAGCACTGGCAAGGCATAAGCCACATTGGCTCAGTGCCGGTTATTGCTGTGGAAAAACTTGCACAG
Source organism: uncultured Gammaproteobacteria bacterium (assembly GCA_966096785.1). Lineage (GTDB taxonomy): Bacteria > Pseudomonadota > Gammaproteobacteria > Pseudomonadales > Cellvibrionaceae > Cellvibrio. The sequence continues at coordinate 2,826 of CBHTVU010000028.1, forward strand.
CAAAGCAGTTTAATTGCCGGGCGTTTTTATTCGCACCCAAGTCATGCTTGTCGTTTAATTGGTGTTACAGGCACTAATGGTAAAACTACTTGCACTTTGTTGATTGCGCAACTCGCTGCGCGCTTATCCGGGAAAGAAAAAAATACTGCCGGTGTTGTAGGTACTTTGGGTTACGGTGTGTTGGATAGCAATGCGGTTGCGCCAATTGCACAACAAATCAATGCGGCACAATCGACAGGTTTAACCACACCTGATCCGATAAATTTGCAACGAATCCTCGCTCATTTAGTTGTAGAGCGGGCTAAAACAATTGCCATTGAGGTATCGTCAATAAGTCTCGTTTTGGGGCGTGTTGCTGCTTTGCAATTTGACACTGCAATTTTTACTAATCTCACGCAAGATCATTTGGATTTTCATGGTGATCTCGAAAATTATGCCAAAGCAAAAACTCAATTACTTAATCACCCAAATCTTAAGCGTGCGATTGTTAATGCAGATGACTCCTGGGCAAAAAGTCTGCTGCAAAAAATTCCTGCTGGTGTGCATGCGGTCAGTTTTTCAGTGGGTGATAGTACGGCAGATATTTATTTATCCGATCTACAGCTCACAGCATCAGGAGCGAAAGCCAATCTCCATTCTCCATGGGGTGACGCTGAATTAATATCGCCTTTTATAGGCAAATTTAATCTCTCCAATATTTTGGCGGCCGTAGCAGCTATGTGCGTTGACGGAGCGAAGCTGCAAGAGGTTGTAAATTTAATTCCAGAATTACTGGCCGCACCGGGCCGCATGCAAGCTGTATCCCTTGAGGATAGCAATCAGGACGTTCAAGTTTTTGTGGACTACGCACATACACCTGACGCTTTGGAAAATAGTTTGCGCGCGATTCGCGAGCATAGTCAGGCCCGCATATGGACGATATTTGGATGCGGCGGTGATCGCGATAAAACCAAGCGCCCACTGATGGGAGGCATAGCGGAAAAATACAGCGACTATGTGATTGTCACCAACGACAACCCTCGCACTGAAGAGCCCTCCGCTATAGCGGCAGATATTATTCGCGGCTTACAAAATCCTAATGGCTGTTTAGTTGTTGCTGATCGTGCTCAAGCAATCGATTTTGCCGTACAACAAGCCAAACCTGATGATTTGATTTTAATTGCCGGTAAAGGGCATGAGGACTACCAAATTTTTGCAGACCAAACGATTTCTTTTAGCGATACCAAACAAGCTCGCCTTGCACTGCAACGCAGAATAGCCAAGCGTGATTTGCTTGCAGATAAAAATACTCAACAGGGAGGGGCGCAATGATAACCCCTTTCACACTATCCATGGTTGCGGACTTTTGCCGTTCGTCTTTGGGTGCAGAGCTACGCAACGGTGATGCGACATTTTCTAATGTAAATACTGATACGCGCACTTTATCCGCTGGTGATTTATTTGTTGCATTACGCGGTGACAATTTCGATGCACATAATTTTTTAGCGCAGGCGGCAGAAAAAAATGTTTGTGGTTTGGTAGTGGAAAAATATGACGCAAATATTAAATTGCCACAGCTTATCGTAAAAGACACTTTACTTGCGCTCGGGCAAATTGCTGCGATGAATCGCAATGCGTTTGAGAAACCCGTACTAGCAATCACAGGTAGCAGCGGTAAAACAACTGTTAAAACAATGCTTGCGGATATTTTGCGTGAATGTGGTCATGTGCATGCAACCAAAGGCAATCTGAATAATCACATAGGTGTTCCGCTCACGCTCTTACAATTAAATGTAGAACATGATTTTGCGGTTATCGAGATGGGCGCAAGTGCAATAGGCGAGATTGCATACTTGTGCTCGCTAGCCAAGCCAAAAGTTACCATGGTCAACAATGTGATGCCTGCGCACATTTCAGGCTTTGGTTCAATTGAGGGTGTCGCCAAGGCCAAGGGAGAAATTTATGAGGCTCTGGCTGGCCACGATACTGCCGTCATTAATATTGATGATAATTTTGCATCTCAGTATTTGAAGTCTACCCAATCAAAAATTGTTAAAGTTTCTTTAAATAATTCCGCTGCAGATTGTTACGCACAAAATATTCAGTCCTTGCAGGACTCTATTGCATTTGAACTGAATCTTAATCACGAAAAAATTGATGTGGTAATAAATGCGCCCGGCGATCACAGTGCGCGCAACGCACTTATGGCCGCTGCTATGGCTCACTCGGTTGGTGCGACTTTACAACAAATCCAGCAAGGACTTAAAAATTTCTCGCCTGTAGGCGGGCGGATGAGCCGTCACACAGGTGTCAGTGGAGCAACCATCATCGACGACAGTTACAACGCAAATCCCGGGTCGGTACGTGCAGCCATAGATGTTTTGGCGGCACATAAAGGTCAGCGCATTTTAGTGCTTGGTGATTTAGCAGAGCTCGGCGAAAAGGAAAATGAATTGCATGCGAGTTTGGGTGAATACGCGCGCAATAAAAATCTCGATCATTTTTTCTCCCTGGGCAAGTTAACCACTTATGCAAGTGACGCCTTTGGTCGGCAAGAAGGCCCCCATCATTTTACAGATCGCAATCAATTGATTTCACAATTGAAAAAAATTGCTACATCAAACACAACAATTTTAATCAAAGGTTCTCGCAGTGCCAAAATGGATTTGGTTGTGAGTGCACTTTGTTCAACCGGAGACATCCACTAATGTTATTTTGGTTCGCAGAACAATTAAAAGAACATATTCATGGTTTTGCAGTTTTCCAATACCTGACCTTGCGCGCCATTTTAGGCGTGCTTACTGCGCTTGGTATTTCTCTAATATTTGGTCCGTGGTTTATTCGCCGTTTAAGTGAATTAAAAATCGGACAATCTGTTCGTACCGATGGACCACAAACTCACTTAACCAAATCAGGCACTCCCACTATGGGTGGTGCATTAATTTTGGTGGCTATTTTTGCAAGTACTTTACTCTGGGCGGATTTAAGTAATCGCTATGTATGGGTTGTAATGATAGTAACCGCCGTGTTCGGTGCAGTAGGCTGGGTTGATGATTATCGTAAGGTTGCGAAAAAAGATTCGCGGGGTCTGCCTGCGAAGTGGAAATATTTTTGGCAGTCAGTTGCCGGTATAGGTGCTGCAACATTTTTATATCTCACGGCGACAACGCCAGCGGAAACTCAATTATTTATTCCCTTCTTTAAAAACGTCGCTTTGGATCTCGGCTTATTTTATATCGTATTCACCTATTTCGTTATTGTAGGTACCAGCAATGCCGTGAATTTAACAGATGGCTTGGATGGTCTTGCAATTATGCCCTGCGTGATGGTCGCTGGTGCGCTGGCATTAATTTCCTGGATTGTGAGTAATACAAATTTTTCGAATTATCTGCACATCGCATACATTCCCGGCGCAGGTGAGCTTATTGTTTTTTGCTGCGCAATGATCGGTGCAGGCTTGGGATTTTTATGGTTCAACACTTATCCCGCAACTGTTTTCATGGGTGACGTTGGCGCTTTGGCGTTAGGGGCTGCGCTCGGCGTGATTGCAGTTATTGTTCGCCACGAAATTGTGTTGTTTATCATGGGTGGAATATTTGTTCTGGAAACAGTATCGGTAATTTTGCAAGTTGCTTCATTTAAGTTGACTGGAAAACGCATTTTTCGAATGGCTCCTATTCATCACCACTTTGAATTGAAGGGGTGGCCTGAGCCGCGCGTTATTGTGCGCTTTTGGATTATCACCTTGATGTTGGTATTAATTGGTTTAGCAACTTTAAAAATTCGCTAAGCTCAGGTAGTCGTCATTCCCGCGTAGGCGGGAATCCAGTTTTTAAAAATGGATCCCCGTTTTCACGGGGATGACGACTTTCAAATTATTTCAGATTATTTGAAAGACTTAAATTATTTAGTTAAAGAGAAAACTCTGTGACACAAATGATTGCCACTACTCGTATGAAAGCTGTTATCGGAACCGGTATCACCGGTCTTTCGGTGGCACGCTTTCTTATGCAGCAAAAACAGTCATTTGTTTTGCTCGACACCCGATTATCTCCACCCAATATAGAAAAAATTAAAGCAGAGTTTCCGGATATTCAATTGGAGTTGGGTGAATTAAATCCAGATACTTTATTGCATTGCGATGAAATTATTTTAAGTCCTGGTGTGGCCATTGAGACACCTGCTATTACAGCTGCGAAAAATGCAGGCATTCCTATTGTAGGCGATATCGAATTATTTGTGCGTTACGCCAAGGCGCCGATTGTTGCAATCACCGGATCAAATGCAAAAAGCACGGTCACTACTTTAGTAGGAGAAATGGCAAAAAAAGCAGGTATTAAAGTTGCAGTTGGCGGCAACCTCGGCACCCCTGCACTTGAGTTGTTAGCGGATGACATAGAGTTGTATGTGATGGAACTTTCCAGTTTTCAATTGGAGACTGTCACTAAACTCAATGCCAAAGTGGCGACTATTTTAAATATAAGTGCAGATCATTTAGATAGGTATGCAGATATGCGTGCCTACATACTTGCAAAGTTGCGTGTGTATTTTGGAGCGGAGCATATTGTGGTCAATCGTAATGATGTATTGACACATCCTCCTTTGGCGGCGAATACCAAGCCGATTTATTTCGGTGGCAAAGCTGATTTTGGAAGCTTTGGTTTAATAGAAGAAAATGGTGAGACATTTCTTGCCAAAAATTTAAAGCCTTTACTTTCAGTGCGCGATTTAAAAATTAGCGGAAAACACAATATTGATAATGCCTTGGCTGCCTTGGCGCTGGGTGATGCCGCAGGTATTCCAGTTGATGCGATGGTAAATACTTTAAAAGAATTTCGCGGTTTGCATCACCGTTGTGAGTTTGTAGCAAATAAAAGTGGAGTAGATTTTTACAACGATTCCAAAGGTACAAATATTGGTGCCACCGTTGCCGCGATCAATGGTTTGGCGCGCGCCCCAGCAAAATTAATTGTAATCGCTGGTGGTGAAGGTAAGGGGCAGGATTTCACCGAATTGAAATCAGTATTGGAAAAAAATAATTGTCATTTAGTTTTGATAGGTCGCGATGCACCAATTATTGCAGAAGCAGTAAAAGGATGCGCGCCTATTGAATTCGCCAATTCTTTGCAGTCCGCGATTAACACGGCCTATATGCAAGCAACTGCTGGCGATGCAGTTCTTTTATCACCAGCCTGCGCAAGTTTTGATATGTTTAAAAACTACGAAGATCGTGGCCAGCAGTTTTGTGCAGGCGTTCTTGCGCTCCAGGAAAAGGAGCCGAGCAAATGACAGTTGCAGCAAATCCGATGTCTTTTAGTCAGGCCAGTAATTTAACCTTGGGGCAGCGTATTGATTGGACTCTGTTGTGTTTATGGTTTGTGCTCTTGTCACTTGGATTAGTGATGGTGGCATCTGCATCCATTTCATTTTCTGCTGCTTCCGTTTTTACACATAACGACGGTTGGTATTTTGCAAAACGTCACGCCGTTTATCTGGTTTTGGGTTTGATTCTGGCGGTAATTGTTGTCGCTGTTCCTATTAGCATTTGGGAAAAGTACGCGAGCCATTTTTTGATGGCAACTCTATTTCTATTATTAATTGTTTTAATTCCAGGTATAGGCCATCGCGTGAATGGCAGCAGACGTTGGCTCAATTTGGGCTTTACCATGGTGCAAACATCAGAAATTGCCAAAGTATGCGCAATCATATTTTTCGCCAGTTTTTTTTCACGCCGATATCAGGAGTTGCATTTTGGCTGGCAAGGCTTTTTAAAGCCATTACTCATGCTCGGTGTATTTGTATTTTTATTATTACTTGAACCCGACTTCGGTAGTTCAGTCGTTTTAATCGTAACCGTGATTTCAATGATGTTTATTGTCGGCGTGCGAATGTTCCACTTTTTATTGTTGATAAGTATTGCAGGAAGTGGTCTCGCGGCTATCGCTATATTTTCTCCCTATCGCCTTGAGCGCCTCAAAACATTTTTAGATCCTTGGGCTGATCCGCTCAATGGTGGCTATCAACTAACGCAGTCGCTAATCGGTTTTGGGCGTGGCGAGTGGATGGGCTTGGGTTTAGGTAATAGTTTGCAAAAGCTATTCTTTTTACCTGAGGCACATACGGATTTTATTTTCGCCATTATCGCTGAAGAATTTGGTTTATTGGGTGCGGCCACCATAGTAGGGCTCTTCGCAGCCTTGGTAGTAAGAATTATTGTTGTTGCAAAAAATAATTTGGCAAGAGGTAAAGCATTCGCAGCCCTCGCAACCTTTGGTGTAGCTATTTTGTTTAGCTTTCAGGTTTTCGTGAATGTGGGTGTCGCATCAGGTTTGTTGCCAACCAAAGGTCTGACCTTACCTTTTATTAGTTATGGTGGCAGTAGTTTATTAATTTGTTGCGTGCTTATGGCGTTTGTATTGCGGGCGCAGTGGGAAGTGGCTGGGCTAAATGGGGCTGAAGCTGTAGCACCGAAAAAATCTGAGAGCGGTAAGCGCAAAGCGGTGATTTTGTGATGAACACTCAATCGCAACTAAACGCAGATAATTTGACAGTGATGATCATGGCCGGCGGTACAGGTGGTCATGTATTTCCCGCACTTGCAGTTGCAGATGTATTGCGTGCAAAGGGTGCGCAAGTGCAGTGGCTAGGTACACCGCGCGGTATTGAAAATACTTTGGTACCTGCTGCGAATATTAATTTGCATCACATAGGTATTGAAGGTGTGCGCGGTCGCGGTGTCTTGGGATTATTGAAGGCGCCTTTTTTAATTGTGTCAGCAATTGTCCAAGCGATTTTAATTTTGCGAAAAGTAAAACCGCAAGTTGTTATTGGGTTTGGTGGTTTTGCATCGGGGCCTGGTGGTGTTGCTGCTAAATTATTGCGCAAGCCTCTGGTTATCCATGAACAAAATGCAATTGCAGGTACCACAAATAGATTGCTGTCGAAAATTGCTACGAAAATATTAGCAGCATTTTCCGGTGCGTTTGCAAGCGCACAGATAGAGGTGAAGGTTGTGGGTAATCCTGTGCGAGCCATGATCGCAAATTTGCCAACACCTTCGGAGCGTTATCAAGCTCGCCAGGAACAAAAAGAACCATTGCATTTATTAATACTGGGTGGAAGTTTGGGTGCAAAAGCAATTAATGAATTGGTGCCGCAAGCTATAGCAAAATTACCGATTATCGATCGCCCGATTGTGCGTCATCAAGCCGGAAAAAATCATCTTGAATCGACCATTGCAACTTACATGCAATATCAAGTCAGCGCAAAAGTTGAAGCTTTTGTCGATGACATGGCTTCAGCATATGAATGGGCGGATCTCGTGGTTTGTCGCGCGGGGGCGCTAACAGTTAGTGAATTGATGGCTGCAGGTGTAGCCGCTTTATTAATTCCGCTACCAAATGCAATTGATGACCATCAGAGTCATAACGCTAATGTGCTTGTTCGAGCAAATGCCGGGCTTGCAGCAAAACAACAAGAATTAACGGCTGAAAAACTGGCTGTGATTTTACTAAATGAATTGCATGAACGCGCTAATTTAACACGCATGGCAACTAATGCGCGTTCGCTTGCACAACCGCAAGCAGCAAAAACCGTTGCCGATATTTGTGTGGAGGTGGCCCGTGGATAAGGCCGCAGTAAGTATTAAAGATTTTCACGAAGTTCCCGAAATGCGCCGCATACGCCGTATTCATTTTATTGGTATTGGTGGTGCAGGTATGAGCGGCATCGCAGAAGTGCTTATTAATCAGGGTTACGAAATTTCGGGTTCAGATATTAAAGCATCCAGTGTTACCGAGCGTTTAGTTAAAAAAGGCGCAACGGTTTTTATCGGGCACGCTGCTGAAAATATAAAAGGTTCGGATGTCATCGTAAATTCCAGTGCAGTTAATAATGCTAACCCGGAAATTATTCATGCACGAGAGTTGCGAATCCCGGTAGTACGTCGTGCTGAAATGTTGGGTGAGTTAATGCGCTATCGTCATGGCATTGCCGTGGCGGGTACGCACGGTAAAACAACAACTACCAGTTTGATGGCCTCAGTGTTAGCAGCAGCAAATCAAGATCCTACTTTTATTATCGGTGGTTTGGTTAATAGTACGGGGACTAACGCACAGTTAGGAGCGAGCCGTTATTTGGTTGCCGAGGCTGATGAAAGCGATGCTTCATTTTTACATTTGCAACCGATGGTTGCGATAGTAACCAATATAGATGCTGATCATATGGAGACTTATGGTGGCGATTTTTCCAAGCTGAAAAAAACCTTTATTGAGTTTCTCCACAACTTACCTTTTTACGGTTTAGCCGTTTTGTGTGGTGATGATCCCGTTATTCGCGACATTATTCCAAACGTTGCGCGCCCGATTTTGACTTACGGCCTGAGTAGTGAAAATGATTTTCACGCTATTAACGTTAAGCAAAATAAAATGAGTTCTGAATTTGATGTCATACGCCCGGGCCACGACAAGCCTCTGCATGTACGCATCAATATTCCGGGTATACATAATGTTCTCAATGCAACTGCGGTAATTGCTGTTGCTACTGATGAAGGCTTGAGTGACGAGGCCATTCAAAAAGGCCTTGAAAATTTCCAAGGCGTTGGTCGCCGTTTCCAGGTTTACGGAAATTTTCCTATTGGTAATGGGGATGTGATGCTGGTGGACGATTACGGGCATCATCCTCGCGAAGTTCAGGCGATTATTCGTGCGGTGCGTGATGGTTGGCCCGATCGCCGGTTGGTGATGGTTTATCAACCGCATCGTTACACTCGCACTCGCGATTTGTACGAAGATTTTGTTGAGGTTCTGTCCACTGTTGACGCGCTAATTATGTTGGAAGTTTACAGTGCCGGTGAAGAAGTAATTCCAGGTGCAGACAGTCGACATTTATGTAGAAGCATTCGCGCACGCGGAATAATCGAGCCCATTTTTGTAGAAACGGTTGATGGTGTGCCGGACATTATTAAAGATTTGGTGCGGGCAGGTGATATGGTCATTACTCAAGGTGCGGGTAATGTAGGTGCTTTATCACCTGAATTAGCAAAACGAAATTTGCAATGAGGTTTTAACATAGATGCAAGCGGTGAAATTACCTGTAACTAATGAATTGAAGCAGCAAATTGGTCGCGTCGGCGTGTTGCTGGGTGGAACTTCTTCAGAACGAGAAATTTCTTTGCAAAGTGGCGCAGCCGTGGTCGCTGCTTTGGTTGAAGCGGGCATTGATCATGTAGCGATTGATGTTGGTGTTAATGCAATTGCAGATATTCAAGCAGCAAAAATTGACCGCGCTTTTTTAGCGCTTCACGGTCCAGGTGGGGAAGACGGACGCATCCAGGCATTACTTGAATTTTTAAATATTCCTTTCACAGGTAGCGGTGTCCAGGCATCCGCATTGGCAATGGATAAATTGCGCACTAAACAATTGTGGCGCGGTGTAAATTTATCGACACCTGATTTTGCAATTTTAAATAACCATAGTGATTGGACAAATGTATTGGCCGAGCTGGGTGGCGAAATTATGGTGAAGCCCGCCCATGAAGGATCAAGTATTGGTATGGCGCGCGCGAAAACGCCAAGAGAATTGGCGGATGCTTTTAACGAAGCTGCAAAATATGACGGTAGTGTAATAGCAGAGCGTTTGATTGTTGGTAGCGAATTCACGGTTGCGATTCTTGATGGCGAAGCGCTTCCGCCTATTAAATTGGAAACAGATCATACATTTTATGATTTTGATGCGAAATACATTGCGAGTGACACTCGCTACATTTGTCCTTGTGGTTTATCAGAAGAAAAGGAAAAAGAATTAAAGCAATTGGCTTTGGCTGCATTTGAATCTGTAGGTTGCGAAGGTTGGGGCCGAGTTGATGTGATGGCGGACAGATCAATGAATTTTTATTTGTTGGAAGTAAATACGCTGCCCGGCATGACGAGCCATAGCTTAGTACCTATGGCAGCTAAAGCTCGTGGATTGAGCTTTAGCGAGTTGGTATTAACTATTTTGCGTTGCAGTTTATGAAAGGTCGCGAAAAAATCGCATGAAAAATAAGCCACCGGCGGTGTCTGATAGATTGGTTGATGCAAATCGTTTGTTTGAACGAGACGTGCTGTTGCAAGAACCGCGACGAGAACCGCGGGTGCGAGCATCAATCATTGGCGATAAAAAACTCACGGCGCAGGATGCTGTTTATTCTGGCAAATCGGAAAATAAAACAGAAGCCCGTAAAGAAAATCGGCTTTTGGTTCGTAAGGCTGTAAAAACTGAAGCTCAAGCAACCGAAAAGCGAAGTCGTGTGGTATTTGATGATCCGATTTTGCCGCAGGCGAACTCCAATTTGCGACGGGAGCGTGGTTTTAGCAAGGTATCACCCAACAGCGGGAGCAAAAAGGTACCGCAGGATAAGTTGAGTGCTGTTGAAGAAGTCAGGGCAAAAGTTTCGCGCAAGATTATTTATCGTGGGCTTGGGTTAGGTTTATTGCTGATAGCGTTTGCGATAATTGCCTATTTTGTTTCAGGCCCGCTATCAAGTTTGTTGGAAAGGCCATTAAAGAGTGTCGCTGTAGAGGGGCAGTTTCAATTTTTACCAAAACAGCGCGCCATGGAATTAATTGAAAAGGAAATTGATGGTGATTTTCTGCAGTTAAATTTGACCAAGCTGAAGAACGAACTTCAGCAAGACCCCTGGGTTGATAAAGTTTATTTGAGTCGCCGTTGGCCAGATACTTTGGTAGTTAAGATTGCCGAGCAAACACCCATAGCTCGGTGGGATACAAACGGATTTTTAAACCAGCGCGGTGAAATAATTCGCGTACAGAACACAACGAAGCTTTCTGGTTTGCCTTGGCTGCAAGGAAATGAAATAAATGCGCGTGAAATTATGCAGCAGTATCAAGATTTATCTACACTTTTAAGATCACGCGGACTCGAAATAGCAGCGTTAAAGTGCGATAACAAAAAATCTTGGCGATTAACCTTAAAAAATGATAAAGAAATTGCAATTGGACGCGAAGAAGTGATGGAAAAATTGCGTAGATTTGTTACTGTATACGATAAATTTTTAATCAATGTTTGGTCTGATGTTAAAGCTATAGATGTGAGGTATTCCAATGGAGTATCGGTGCAGTGGGTCCAAGACTCAGAGATGGCAAAAAAGTATTTAAAAGTTGAATCAAACACAAAACAAAATCCGGTTCAAAAGTAAGAGTTGTAGAAAAATAATGACGGTCTTCAAGATGAAGATGGATTAATAAGGCGGATTGAATGGCAAGTAGCAGTGACAACAAAATGATCGTGGGCCTGGATATTGGTACGTCCAAGGTTGTCGCTATTGTTGGCGCCATTACTCCTGAAGGTATTTTGGAGATTGCCGGTATCGGTTCGCATCGTTCAACAGGATTGAAAAAAGGTGTTGTGGTAAATATCGAATCCACGGTTTTGTCGATTCAACGTGCGGTTGAAGAGGCCGAATTGATGGCTGGCTGCCAAATTCATTCGGTGTACGCCGGTATTGCGGGTAGCCATATTCGTAGTTTGAATTCACACGGCATAGTGGCAATTCGCGACCGCGAAGTTTTTCCACAAGATTTGGAGCGTGTGATTGATGCCGCGCAAGCCGTTGCGATTCCGGCGGATCAAAAAATATTGCACATATTGCCGCAAGAATTTCTGATTGATGATCAAGATGGCGTGAAAGAACCTCTCGGGATGTCGGGCGTTCGTCTTGAAGCAAAAGTTCATTTGGTCACCTGTGCGGTGAACGCTGCGCAAAATATTGAAAAGTGCATTCGTCGCTGCGGTCTTGAAGTTGAAGATATTATTTTGGAGCAACTTGCATCCAGCTACGCGGTATTGACGGATGATGAAAAAGAGCTAGGTGTTTGCGTCGTTGATATTGGTGGCGGTACAACTGACATCGCGATTTTTAAAGATGGCGCTATTCGTCACACCGGTGTTATCCCGATTGCGGGCGACCAAGTCACTAACGATATTGCCATGGCTTTAAGAACTCCAACGCCAAATGCTGAAGAGATAAAAATTAAATACGCGTGTGCGCTGGCCAAATTAACCAGCCCGGATGAAACCATAAAAGTTCCAAGCGTTGGCGACCGTCAGCCTCGCGACTTATCTCGACAAGCTTTAGCTGAAGTTGTTGAACCACGTTACGACGAATTATTTACGCTGGTGCAATCTGAACTGCGCCGTAGCGGATACGAAGATTTAATTGCTGCCGGAATTGTATTGACTGGTGGCACGTCGAAAATGGAAGGAGTGGTGGAGTTGGCCGAGGAAATTTTCCATATGCCTGTGCGTCTAGGCGCTCCACAAAATGTTCGCGGCTTGTCGGATATTGTGAATAACCCAATTTATTCGACAGCAGTGGGTTTATTAATTTATGCGATGAAACAACAGCACCAAGATGGTGGTGGTAGAGCAGCACATCACATAAAAGACACTCAGGGATCAATTTTTGGAAAGTTGAAAAAGCTTTTTCAGAGCAACTTTTGAAGAAAGCTTAAGGTAACTTACAAACCTAATTTTTTTATATTTAATTTCTTTACAGACTTGTTAAGGGAAAGGGGAGAAGCCAATGTTTGAATTAGTAGATAGCATTCATCAAAGCGCTGTAATTAAAGTTATCGGTGTGGGCGGCGGCGGCGGTAACGCTGTTAAGCACATGATTGCGAATAAAGTAGAAGGCGTAGAATTTATTTGCGCCAATACTGACGCGCAAGCACTGAAAGACATTGATGCACGCACAGTTTTACAACTCGGTAATACCATGACTAAAGGTCTGGGTGCCGGTGCAAATCCAGAAGTTGGCCGTCAGGCTGCAATGGAAGACCGCGAACGTATCGCCGAAGTTTTGCGCGGTGCAGATATGGTATTTATCGCCGCAGGTATGGGCGGTGGTACGGGTACTGGTGGTGCACCTGTCGTTGCAGAAGTTGCGCGCGAGTTGGGAATTCTCACCGTTGCTGTTGTTACTAAGCCGTTTCCTTTCGAAGGTCGCAAGCGCATGGCGATTGCTGATATGGGAATTAAGGAACTTGGCGAAAAAGTCGACTCTTTAATCACCATTCCCAATGAAAAATTATTGTCTGTTCTCGGCAAACAAACTTCATTATTAGATGCATTTAAGGCAGCCAATAATGTATTACTCGGTGCGGTACAAGGTATTGCGGATCTGATTATTCGTCCAGGTATGGTGAATGTGGACTTCGCAGATGTGCGCACCGTTATGTCCGAAATGGGCATGGCGATGATGGGCACTGGTCGTGCAAGTGGTGAAAACCGTGCGCGTGAAGCTGCCGAAGCAGCAATTCGTAGCCCATTGTTGGAAGATGTAAATCTTCAAGGTGCTCGCGGAATTCTGGTCAATATTACCGCCGGTATCGATTTGTCTTTGGGTGAATACTCAGAAGTGGGTAGCATCATCGAAGAGTTTGCATCTGGGGATGCAACTGTAGTGGTTGGTACGGTGATCGATCCTGAAATGACTAATGAATTGCGTGTCACAGTAGTGGCCACAGGTTTGGGTGCTGTTGGAATGTCCATTCCTGCACCAAAAGAAGCTGCAAAACCTGCTGCAACTAAGGTAGTGATTGATAATACGCGTCGCAGTTCCGGTCAAATCGACTACAGTGCTTTGGATCGTCCTGCACATCTGCGTGCCAACACATCATCGCATGCGGTAGCACCGGCGCCTTTGGCCGATAAAGATTTGGAATATCTCGATATTCCGGCTTTTCTACGTCGCCAAGCCGATTAGTTTTGAATGTATTTTAGCTTTGACTATGAGAGCGATTGAGGAGTTTGGCTGGTTGAGCACTTTTCATATTGTTACTATGGCCCCATTAATATGTTGTCGACTCGGCTAAGTTGGCAGCATAGGTTCAGAATGTTCAAGCAGCCTCCCCACAAGTCTGTGTTTAGCTGCCTGTATATTCTGAACATTATTAGTACTAAAGGGCTATATCATGATTAATCAGCGAACTCTCAAAAATGCTATTCGTACTACGGGTGTTGGATTGCATACGGGCAAGAAGATTTATTTGACCTTGCTACCGGGAGAGATTGACTCAGGAATTATTTTCCGCCGTGTCGATTTAAACCCACCTGTAGAAATCAAGGCTACAGCTAAAAATGTGGGTGAAACAACTTTATCGACCTGTCTGATATGTGGTGAGGTTCGTGTATCCACTGTTGAACACATACTTTCTGCCATGGCGGGCATGGGTATAGATAATGCTGTAGTCGAGTTGGATGCACCTGAAGTGCCTATTATGGATGGTAGTGCGAGCCCATTTGTATTTCTGTTGCAATCTGCTGGTGTTCAAGAGCAGCAAGCGCCTAAAAAGTTTGTTCGTGTTTTAAAGGAAGTCACACTGAAAGATGGGGATAAAGTAGCGAGTTTTCTGCCTTTTGAGGGCTTCAAGGTTAACTTCTCTATTGCGTTCGATCTTCCCGTTTTCCAGGGCAGAAATTTGGAAACAACGGTCGATTTTTCGAGCAGTGCATTTGTAAAAGAAGTTAGCCGCGCCCGCACCTTTGGCTTTATGCATGAGATTGAATACTTGCGCTCCAAAGGCTTGGCCCAAGGTGGAAGCATGGATAACGCCATTGTCGTTGATGAATATCGGATTCTCAATGAAGACGGATTGCGCTATGAGGACGAGTTTGTAAAACACAAAGTGCTGGATGCTATTGGCGATTTGTACCTATTAGGTAATAGCTTACTCTGTGAGTATCGAGCCCATAAATCCGGACATTCTCTTAATAACCGCGCCTTAAGATTGCTTATGGATCAAAAGGATGCGTGGGAATATGTGACTTTTGAAGATGAATTAAACGTACCTATCAATTATTTAACTGCCAGCTCAGCTGCTTAAGATCTTTCCAACAAGTTGCTCAACTTGTGAAGGGCAGCTCAACTTTTGTTGGAAATTCCTTCCTCACTATGAGATATTTCCTGCCCCGCGCCCTATAAGAATTCGCGGATATTACATTTCTGTCCTTACAGAATAATGCAGCGAGTGTAACTTGCTGATTTATAAGGAATAATTTTTTGTGTTTATTTCTGGTGGCCGAATTGAAAATTTGGTCACTTTTGATCATCCAAACACGAGTAGGGCAAAGCCCTAAAAATTCATGAAAATTATTATCGTCAATTCAGATCACAGCCAAACACGCAGCCTGACCCTTGGTGGTTGGACGCGGGCGTTTTTGTCTGTGTGTTTATTGGGGATTCCTACAGTTGTTGGGGCTTGGGGTTATAACTGGCTGGTCAACTTCGATAAAAAAGATGTGCTAAATGCGGACGCTCCAAATTGGGGATTAAGTCTTAGTGAGCAAAAAGAAAAGCTGGAAAAGTCTCGGAAGCAAGGTGAAGGTCAGGTAGCAGCTTTAACAGCAAAGGTCGCTGAGCTTCAAGCTAGGTTAATTCGATTAGATGCCATAGGTGAGCGTCTTACCAAAGTTGCGAAATTAGACAAAGGGGAATTCGATTTCAGCCAGCCACCCGGTGTGGGAGGCCCGTTAAATATCACGCCAAGTGATGCCATCGACACCGAAAATTTTCTACTCACCGTTAATAAACTATCTTTACATGTTCAAAATCGCGAACAGCAATTCAAAGCACTTGACTCTATTCTTATCTCGCGTAGCTTCGATGTAGAATCTATTTTTGGTAGTTTGCCGGTTGAAAATGGCTATTTGTCATCTCATTTCGGTTATCGGACAGATCCGTTTAATGGCAAAAAAGAGTTTCACTCGGGTATTGACTTCACCGCTCCTAGCGGTACGCCAATTACTGCTGTAGCTCCAGGCGTGGTTACGACGTCCACGTTAACGAGTGACTATGGCAATTTCATCGAAATTAATCATGGCGATAATTTTGAAACTCGCTATGCCCACAGTAAAGCCAATCTTGTAAAGGTTGGTGACGTAGTAAAAAAAGGACAAGTTATTGCGTTAGTTGGCTCAACTGGCCGTTCCACCGCTCCGCACGTTCACTTCGAAGTATATAAGAATGGTCGTGTTGTAGACCCCGCTACATACCTTCATACTGCTAGCCGTTAAGTCTTTTCACTTCGGGCTATTACCCCCTATATAATGTAGCCAGGTATTGCTTACGCAAATACCTGGCGTTGTTCTTTTTGTATTCGAAAAATTGATGGAAGAAAAAATGTTAAACACCTTGTTGAAGTCTATATTTGGTTCAAAAAATGATCGCGAACTTAAGCGCATGAGTAAAAATGTTGTGCGGATTAATGCGCTTGAAGCTTCAATGCAAGCTTTAAGTGACCAACAATTAAAAGCAAAAACACAAGAATTTCGTGATCGTTTCCAAAAGGGTGAAACACTGGATCAATTATTACCTGAAGCATTTGCAACAGTGCGTGAAGCAAGTCGCCGTGTAATGAGTATGCGTCATTTTGATGTGCAATTGATCGGTGGTATGACATTGCATGAAGGACGCATCGCAGAAATGCGCACTGGTGAAGGTAAAACCCTCGTTTCAACGCTTCCTTCATATCTTCATGCATTGGCTGGTAAGGGGGTACACATAGTTACCGTCAATGATTATCTCGCCAGTCGCGATGCCAATTGGATGCGTCCTGTATATGAATTTCTTGGCATGAACGTTGGGGTTATTTTGTCTATGCAACCCTCAGACGTGAAACGTCAAGCTTATGCTGCTGACGTGACTTACGGTACCAATAATGAATACGGCTTTGATTATCTGCGTGACAATATGGCCCTTAATAAAGCTGATAAAGTTCAGAGGCCGTTAAATTTTGCTGTAATAGATGAAGTAGATTCTATTTTAATTGATGAAGCTCGAACGCCATTAATTATTTCAGGACACGCAGAAAATAGCTCTGAAATGTATAAGCGTATGCATGTTTTGGTTGCTAAATTAAAGCAACAAACTGATAACGGCGAAGATGGTGATCGTAAAGTTGTTACTGATCCGGGTGATTTTTCGGTTGATGAAAAAAGCCGCCAGGTTGAGTTGACCGAGCAAGGGCATCAGCATGTTGAAAATTTGTTGGTAAAAGCGGGGATGCTGAAACAGGATGAAAATCTTTATGCCGCCAATAATTTAACGTTGCTACATCATGTTGGTTCTGCATTAAAAGCACGAGCGCTTTTCCATCGCGATATAGAATACATCGTTCAGGACGATCAAGTTATTCTTATCGACGAGCATACGGGCCGCACTATGCAAGGGCGCCGTTTAAGTGAGGGATTGCATCAGGCGCTTGAAGCTAAGGAAGGTGTTGCAATTCAAAGTGAGAGTCAAACGCTTGCATCAACAACATTCCAAAATTATTTCCGGTTGTATCCTGTGCTCTCAGGTATGACGGGTACTGCTGATACTGAAGCTTACGAGTTCCGTGAAATTTATGGTTTGGACGTAGTAGTGATTCCAACCAACAAACCTAAACAGCGTATTGATCTAAATGATTTAGTGTTTTTAACAGTGGAAGAAAAATATCAGGCCATTGTTAATGATATTAAAACCTACCAGGAAAAAAATGCACCTATATTAGTGGGTACTGCTTCTATAGAAACGTCGGAAGAAATGTCACGCCGTTTAAATAAAGCGGGTATCGCCCACCGTGTTCTCAACGCAAAATTCCATGCGCAAGAAGCAGAAATTATTGCACAAGCCGGCCGCCCCGGCACTGTAACTATTGCAACCAACATGGCCGGTCGTGGTACAGATATAGTATTAGGAGGACGTTGGGAATCTGAAGTTGAGGCTTTGACCTCTTCAAATGATGGTAAGGGGCCGGATGAAAATGCAATTGCGGCTATTAAAAGTGAATGGAAAAAACGCAATGAAATTGTATTAGCTGCGGGTGGTCTACACATCATTGGTACCGAACGCCACGAATCACGTCGTATCGATAATCAGTTGCGTGGCCGTGCTGGTCGCCAGGGTGACCCGGGTTTGACACGCTTTTATTTATCGCTGGAAGATAATTTGATGCGTATTTTTGCGTCTGAACGTGTACGCAACTTTATGCAAGCGCTAGGCATGGAAAAGGGTGAAGCAATTGAACATCGAATGGTTAATAACGCTATTGAAAAAGCACAACGTAAAGTTGAGGGGCGCAACTTTGATATTCGTAAGCAATTGCTTGAATTTGATGACGTTGCCAATGATCAACGTCAAATTATTTACAATCAACGTAACGAATTATTAGACGCCGATAATATTCGCGACACTATCACTGCAATTCGCGCGGATATAGTAAATGATCTTGTGCAATCTTATATTCCCCCGCAATCGATCGAAGATCAGTGGGATATCCCAGGATTGGAAAAACAAATAGAAATGGATTTTGGTTTGCAGCTTCCAATTGCAAAATGGTTAGAAGAAGATTCCCGTTTGCATGAAGAAAATTTGCGCCAAAAAATATTGGATGAAATACAGACATCATATGATGTCAAATGCGAACGTGTTGGCGATATTTTGTTAGAGATAGAAAAGCAGGTGATGTTGCAGGTTTTGGATAATGCCTGGAAAGAACAATTAGCCAGTATGGATCACCTGCGTCAGGGGATTAACCTGCGCTCATACGCACAACGCAATCCGAAGCAAGAATACAAGCGTGAATCTTTTGAACTATTTCAAAGTATGTTACATAACGTAAAGCGTGAAACAGTTCATTTGATGGCTCGAGTTGAGCCAATTTCTCGCGAACAAATGGAAGCCATGGAGCAACAACGTCGTGAAGAATTAGCGCGACAAAAAATGCAATTGCAACATGAACAAGCGGCATCTCTAACCGAAGCTATGCCTCAACCTAAGTTGACGCAAGCCCCCATTATTCGTGAAGGGCGTAAAGTAGGGCGCAATGATCCGTGCCCCTGTGGTTCCGGCAAGAAATTCAAAAATTGCCACGGTACGCTTGAATAATGAATTTGTTTTTTGTAGTTTTTAATAAAAAGAGGTGAAGTTCATCTCTTTTTTTATCGAATAAATTTAACGCTTTATTACTAACGAGATTAAATCATGGCAGTCGGTGAATATCCTTTTCCAATTATGCATCCCGTAAGCGGTGTGAAGTTAACCGCAGTTTGCGCGGCAATAAAAAAAATTAACCGACGCGATGTGGTTTTGTTTGAATTGGCCGAAGGAAGTAATGTCGTGGGCGTATTTACTAAAAATGCATTTTGTGCCGCTCCTGTTACCGTTTGTCGTGAGCATTTAAGTAAGGCGCCAATCCGTTATTTAATTATTAATTCTGGTAATGCGAATGCCTGTACCGGTGAGCAGGGTTTACTAGATGCAAAGCTAACTTGCGCAGCTATAGCTGAAGCAAAGGGTGTTAAAACAGAGCAAGTGTTACCTTTCTCAACCGGCGTTATAGGTGAACCTCTTCCTGTAGCAAAAATTATTGCCGCTATTCCTGAAGCTTTACAAAAAGCCACTGAAAATGGTTGGGATGATGCTGGTGCTGGCATTATGACCACTGATACTCGTGCTAAAGGTTTTAGTGAGCAATTTGAGTATCGGGGTAAAACCATCACCGTCAATGGTATTGCAAAAGGCGCCGGGATGATTAAACCCAACATGGCAACTATGTTGGGATATATTGCAACAGACGCAAAAATTTCCCAGCCATTGCTGCAGCAACTTGCGCGCGAGGCTGCAGATAAATCTTTCAATCGCATCACTATAGACGGTGATACCTCTACTAATGATTCATGCATTTTAATTGCAACAGGAAAAGTTGATTTGCCGGAAGTTACTAGTGCAAATGGCGAGTTCTATGAAAAATTGCGTTCAGTTATTTTGGCAGCACACATTCATCTTGCAAAAAGTATTGTGAGTGATGGCGAAGGCGCTACTAAATTTGTCACTGTTGCGGTTAGCGGTGGTGCAACTCGCGATGAATGTTTAAATGTAGGTTATGCAGTTGCGCATTCACCTTTAATTAAGACGGCGTTATTCGCATCAGATCCAAATTGGGGGCGCATAGTAGCGGCCATAGGTTACGCTGGCTTGGACAATCTTGATGCCAATAAAGTGATTGTTCATTTGAATGATGTATTGATTGTAAAAGATGGTGGCCGTGCAGCAACTTATACTGAAGCTCAAGGGCAAGCAGTAATGAGTGGTTCCGATATTGCCATCAATATTAATTTAAATCGCGGAAGTTTTTCGGAAACCATCTGGACCACCGATTTATCTTATGAGTATGTTCGTATCAATGCGGATTATCGCTCTTAAGGTCCGTTATGTCTCGCGTAATTCACGTTGCTGTGGGCGTTGTTGTTAATGATGCTGGAAATATATTAATTGCAAAGCGCCCTGATAATACTCATCAAGGTGGTTTATGGGAATTTCCCGGCGGAAAAGTTGAACAGGATGAAACACTTTTTGATGCATTGAAGCGTGAATTGCGAGAAGAATTAGCAATTGATGTTTTAGCGATTGAGCCGCTTATAAAAATTCGCCATGATTATGGTGATAAAATTGTCTTGTTAGATGTACATAAAGTAATTAGCTTCTCTGGAAAGCCACACGGAAATGAAGGGCAACCTATACAATGGGTTGCTCCCATTCAATTGGTCAATTATGAGTTTCCTGCCGCCAATGTCCCCATAATTACCGCCATCAATTTACCTCAACGTTTGCTAATTACTGGTGAATTTAAGAATCACTATGATTTCATGAGCCGCTTGGAAAGAGCTCTTAAAAATGGTATTGATTTGGTACAGCTGCGCGTACCCGAGCCAGAGATTCTGCTGGCGCTTCATGATGATGTTAGTGCGCTCTGTGATAATTATTCCGCGCGTCTATTGCTTAATACCTCGGCTGATATATTTTCCAATATACCTGTAAGAAAAAATGTCGGTCTTTACTTAAATTCAAATAATCTTCTTGCTTGCGAAAGCAGGACAGTTCCAAAAAATATTTTGTT
>CBHTVU010000029.1:0-23282 GCA_966096785.1 uncultured Gammaproteobacteria bacterium
TGCTGAAAACTTTCAGCGGTAATGAAGCTCTGGCGGCGGCGGCTTATAATGCAGGAGCGGGTGCGGTAACGCGCTACAGTGGGGTTCCTCCTTATGAAGAAACCCAAACCTACGTAAAGCGTGTGAAAATTTTATCTGACCGTTATAAAAATCAAAAACAGTTAGCATCAAACTGATTTACTGCTATTTTACTTTCTGCTTATTTCCCTGATTAAATTCGATAACTTGTTGCAGTCATGGCTTTCGAAACCAGAGTCATCAAACCTTTCACCGGTGCAGGAAAATGGTGACCACCCGCGCTCAAGGCCATATCCGCATGACGTGCTTCATCGCGTAACATTTGCGCAACCACAACTCGGCTTTTTTCATCTTGTTCTGGCAAGTCTGCCAAATGTTTTTGCAGATGCTTGCACACTTGATCTTCGGTGGCCGCTACAAAACCAAGGCTCACCTTGTCGCTGACTAGGCCTGCACCTGCGCCTATCGCAAACGACAAACCATACCACAGCGGATTCAAATAACTCGGGTGACTATCCAACGCGTCCAACCGTTGCTGGCACCACACTAGGTGGTCAATTTCCTCAGCAGCGGCACCTTCCATTTCAGCGCGCACATCGGGTAATTTCGCAGTAAGTGCCTGGCCTTGATACAAGGCTTGGGCGCAAACTTCTCCCGCGTGGTTAACGCGCATTAAACCCGCCGCATGGCGTTTTTCGTCGGAACTTAATTCTGCTTCAGCTACATTTGCAGCCGGGGAGGGACGTTGTGCGTGGTGTTCGCTCGCCATAACTGTACGCAAGGCGCGATCTGCACGCGCAATAAATTTATCAATCTGGGTAAGTTGGCGCATCTCTTAGTCTCTGCTGTCGTGATTAATGCGATTGTAACCAAAAATATCTTTCAGGTATTGTTTCAAATGAGATTTAGGTAGAACGCTTGCGTTTCTGGCACTATAGCGCTAAACACATAATAACCTAATTCATCTACGAGGTTTCAGTGCAAGACGTTAACGAATTAAAACTATTACTGGATTCGCGAATTCCTTTGGTCGTCATCGAAACCTTTGAAGAAAAAAAAGCGCTGGATGTACTTTCCATGGTTGCCAACAATCAGGGGCGCGATCTCTATCGCTGGTCCCTTACCGATGGTTTAACGCGAATAAATTTTGGTCCGCAACTCGTACCCAAGGGCAGTGAGCTTAACGCTGTCGAAGAGGCGTTGGGGCATATTAAAAGCCAAACCCAAGCGGGCATTTACGCACTATGCGATATCCACCCCTTTCTAGAAAATCCCAACGTCGTGCGTTTGTTAAAAGACATAGCACTTAACCATTTCGCTATGCCGCACACCTTAGTATTTTTAAGTTATCAATTGCGTCTACCACCGGAATTGTCACGCTACGGAAGCTCTTATTCTTTGTCTTTACCAAGCGATGAAAAAATCATGGAAGTTATTCGCGAAGAAGCAAAAGTCTGGTCTGACAAACATGGTGGCGCGCGTGTAAAAACCGATAACCTCACGCTCAAAAAGATAGTGAATAATATGCAAGGATTAAGCGTGAGTGACGTACGCCGCCTGGTGCGCATGGCAATCTGGAATGATGGTGAATTATCTGAAGTGGATGTACACGATATCAACAAAGCAAAATTCGCATTGTTGGATATGGAAGGTGTAATGAGTTTTGAAGCCAATATAAAAGATTTTTCCCAAGTGGGTGGGCTGCATAATTTAAAACGCTGGTTGATTAGTCGCCGTGATGCATTTATTTCGGAGGATAGTCAGTTGGATATGCCCAAAGGAATTTTGTTATTGGGTGTACAAGGTGGCGGAAAAAGTTTGGCGGCAAAAGCAGTTGCCGGTTTATGGGGCCTTGCACTTTTACGTTTGGATATAGGCGCGCTCTACAACAAATTTCATGGTGAGACTGAACGCAATTTGCGTGAGGCATTAAAACTTGCAGATGCCATGTCACCCTGCGTAATTTGGCTGGATGAAATCGAAAAAGGCATGGCGCAAGACGGAAACGATAACGGCATATCGCAACGCTTGTTAGGCACTCTGTTGACTTGGATGGCCGAGCGAAAAACAAAAGTATTTATAGTGGCTACGAGTAACGATATTTCAAAACTCCCACCTGAATTAATTCGTAAAGGTCGTTTGGACGAAATCTTTTTTGTTGATTTACCAGATGCAGATGTGCGCAAAGATATTTTTATGATTCATATCAACAAGCGAAATATGCTGGCGACTGATTTTGATATCAATAAATTAGCTAATGCGTCTAACGGCTTTTCAGGTTCCGAAATTGAACAGGCAATTGTTGCGGCTATGTACACCGCTGCCGCGAGTGCTGGCAAATTAACGACAGATATATTGCTACAAGAAATCGCGAACACCAGCCCCTTGTCAGTTATTATGGCCGAACAAATTGCGCGGCTACGATTGTGGGCTGCTGATAGGACAATACCAGCCTAAAAAATTTGTTTTTTTAGCGTAATTGCCTTTTCCGGGCATGCGCTCACACATAATCCACACGATTTGCACGCGTCTGCATTGGGTGTGTAAGCGACTTTCATTCCATGTACACGCAGCTTGAATTTATTGAGAAGATTAAGCTTTTCATAATCTTCTGTATCTATTTCTCTGACTTCAAAAACATTTTCCGGACATACTATTACGCAATCAGCTTTGCCCTCACATTTTTTTAGATCTATGACGGGTACTATAGTGCCGGGATCTTTCTTACAATTGGCCGCTATAACTATTTCCATGAATTACTCCATTATAATTTTCAACCAAAGTTGGTGCACCGCTATTCTTTGCCGCGATGATGAAACCCCATCATGCCTTGTTTAAACTTTTCTTTTTCTTCATCCGTCATATGCTGCCAACGTTGCATATGTTTGTGATGATGCCAGCCACCGCGACCGTGGAAACCACCAAACAAAATTCTGCTTAGCACTAACAAACCGAGCGCCCGTAAGTAGTCGATCGGTTGGGCGCTAGTAAATATTGAAGGAATAATCCAATTCCATAAGGACATGACTATCCAGCCTAATGCTGTTATGGCAAGGAGCACCATAATAATTTTTTTTGCAAACCAGAGCTTCTGTTTCATTTCAGTTTTCCTCTAAAAAATCTTCGTAAATGTTGTATAGGCGTTTGCGCAAATGTAAGACAGCGTAACGTTTTCGCGCGATAAGTGTGCTCACTTTCACGCCGGTTTCAGTTGCAAGGTCTTCAAAGCGACGACCCTGTAATTCGTGCGCAATAAAAACATCGCGTTGTTCTGCGGGTAGCTCGTTGAGTGAATCTTGTAATTCCTGAAGTAATATATCCCTGGCGTAAGCTGCTTCTGGACCATCCACAGGCGGAAGTAATTCGTCTAGCCAATAGTCGTCTTCTTCAATTTCGATGTGTGAAAATGTAATTTCTTTCTTTTTACGGAATCTATCACTAATTCTGTTGCGAGCCACTCTAAATAACCATGCGCCTACTTGTTCGATAGGTTCAGGCAAGTGATAAGCCGACACAAACTCATAAAATACATCTTGTAAGATATCTTCCGCTTCACTCGGGTCGGCAATACGTTTTCGAATGAAGTTAAGCAAGCGTGCACGTTCACGCAAAACGCTTTCGGTGATAAGGTTGTTCTGCTCCGCCATTGGCTCGCCTGATATCAATATTGTGTCCATATCTTTGAAGACGATGCAGAAACAAAAATATTGTAAATAAATAAAATTTTTGCAATTTGATGGTTCAAAGGAATTACTGCTACAGCTTGACAAGCCTCGAGAAGATTAATAGCGAGGTTGACTATCAAGCCGCGCTAACGGCCTCTTCTTGAGAAAACTTGAAGCGTTTTTTAAGACGCGCTTCAAACCCGGTCATGTAAGAAAATACGACCGGCACGACCAACAAACTCAAGGCCGTTGAGGTTATTAGTCCGCCAATTACCGCAATCGCCATGGGCTGACGGAAGCTTGCGTCTCCACCAAACCCCAGAGCGAGTGGCAACATACCTGCGATCATCGCCACGCTTGTCATAAGTACCGGACGCGCGCGTTTTCCGGAAGCATCCAGGATTGCTGCGTTTTTCGACTCGTGTGGTTGTTGCAAAGAAATAATCGCGAAGTCCACGAGCAATATAGAGTTTTTTGTCACTATACCTAGCAACATCACCAAGCCGATCAATGCGGGTAAGCTTAATTCGGCGCCGGCAAGTAAGAGCGCCACAAAAGCGCCACCGACTGAAAGCGGAACGGCGGATAAAATCGTGATAGGTTGTAACCAATCTTTAAACAATAAAACCAAAACTGCGTAAACACAAAATACGCCGGTTAATAATGCAATGATAAATCCGGTAAATAAATCCACCATAATTTCAGCATCGCCGCCTTCAATTATTTGGACCGAGCTTGGCAATGTACGCATGGACGGCAATTTTTTAACATCTTCCAGCGCAGCACCCAACGAATGTCCGCCAAGGTCAGCTGAAATACTGATTTCTTGTTTTCGATCAATGCGTAAAATTTGTGATGGCGCGCTTCGCAATTCAATATTCGCAAGACTCTTAAGTGGAACAAGACCATCCTTTGAATGTATACGCAGATTCGCAAGCGTATCTGGGTCTGAGCGCAACTCTGGCGGTAGCATTACTCGAATTCCCAATTGACGTTGGTCAAGATTTAGCTTGGGCAAAATCTGGTCATAATCTCCCGCTAAGGCGATGCGCAAGGTTTCGCCGATGGTTTGTGTTGAAACGCCGCGCTCACTTGCCTGAATATTGTTGGGTGTTATTTGTATTTCTTGCTGCTCTAAACTCGCAGTGGAGGTCACCCCACTTAGGTATCCAAGACTTCGAATATCCTTTTCGATGGCACGCGCGCTGCTGGCCAGCGCTAATGAATCATCTCCGGTTAGTAGAATTTGAAATTTTTCACCGGGGCCGCCTGCACCCGCAGAATATTTAATGCCTGCAATAGCTTGAAGTTTTGTGCGAATATTTTTTTCAATTTCAAGTTGCGTTGGCCGCGACTCGGAAAATACAACCATTAGCGTGGCTTTGCGAACTTCGCCCAAGGTCATGCCACCTCCATCACCGGGTGTTGCTGTGCCCACGGTGGTAAATACTTGCGCTACACCCGTAACATTTCTAATGGATTCGCGAACTTCTTCTGCTTTTTGTTGGGTGGTAATGAGGCTACTTCCCGGTGGAGTTTCTATATTAACAAAGGTCATACTTTCGTTGGATGCAGGAATAAAACCTGCAGGCAAAAATGCAACCAGACTTACAGAAATAAGAAAAAATAATGTGCCTGCAGCGAGCGTTGTTTTGCGGTGTGTTAAACACCAGTTGGCAGTTTTTAAATAAAGTGGTAAAAATTTTCCTTGTTTTTCTGTATGCGCAATCGGTTTTAATAAAAACACAGCAGTCATGGGCGTAATAATACGCGCTACTAATAACGAGATAAGCACAGCTATTACAAGCGTCCAACCAAATTGCTTAAACACTAAACCCGGAATTCCACCCATCATAGCGGTAGGTAAAAATACAACTACCAAGGTTGCAGTAGTCGCGATAACTGCAAGTGCAATTTCGTTTACTGCATCAATAGTGGCCTGTTTAACACTTTTACCCATGCGTTGATGTCGCGCGATGTTTTCAACTTCCACAATCGCATCGTCCACGAGTACTCCAACCACAACCGCCATAGCGAGTAAGGTAATGGTATTAATGGAAAAATTTGCCCAGGACATAAATGCGAATGTAGGAATAATTGACAAGGGCAGGGCGATGGCACCAATTAGTGTTGCACGCCAATCACGTAAAAAGAAAAAGATAACAATAACGGCGAGAATGGCGCCCTCGTAAAGCATATTCATGGACCCTTCATACTGCTCAAGAATTCTCGGCACGCTTGAGCGAATAAGATGAACCCTGACGTTTGGGTTTTGTTTTGTTATTTCTTTCAGGGTCAAATCAATATCGGTGGCCAGTCGTGTTTCGTCAAAACCTTTGGAGCGCAACACCTTGAAACCTATCGCGGGGCTTCCATCAAGCAGAGCGGATTGGTTTCGCTCTGCATGGGTATCCAACACTGTTGCAACTTGTTCGAGGCGTAAGGTCTCTCCGTTAACCAGTGAAATAGGTAGCTGCTTCAACTCGTCAACTGTTTTCATGGTGTTTATGGTGCGCACACCTTGTTCGGAGCCGCCGAGTTGACCACGCCCGCCCGAATTTTCTTGCTGAATTGATTTGATCGTTTGCGAAATATCTGTTGCAGTTACACCAAGTGCATTAAGTTTTATAGGGTCCACTTGCACTTGTATTTCACGATTAACACCACCGAGCCGGGTAAATTGGCCGACTCCGCGTACCGACATAATTTTTTTACCGAGAGTATTGTCTACATACCAGGACAATTCTTCTTCCGACATAGTTGATGCTGAAACGGCGTAGGTAACTGTGGGATTGTCCGCACCTAATTCCACTTTGCTAACTTGCGGTTCAAGTAAGTCTGGAGGGAGATCACTGCGAATACTGTCCAATGCATCTTTGACATCAGCAACTGCATCGGATAATTTTTTTTCCAAAGCAAATTCAACCACGATTGAAACATTGCCGCGTGAAATAGTTGTGTAGGTGTGGCGAAGTAGTTGTAAATTGGCAAGCGCATCCTCAGCTTTGCGCGCAACTTCTGTTTCAAGTTGCTCAGGTGCAGCACCGGGTTGACTCAATGATACATTGACCATTGGTAAATCCATGTCGGGAAAATCTTGCACATTAAGTTTGTGAAACCCCCATAAACCTGAAAATGTTAAAAGGATAAAAATTAATATAGCGGCGCTGGGATTGCGCAGAGACCAGGTAGCGAAATTCATTATTTTGCTCCCTTAACGGCTTCTGTATTAACAGAAACTTTATCGCCATCGTTTAAAAATCCTGCACCTTCAAGCACTACTGTATCGCCAGCGCTAATTCCAGACAGTATTTCAATATCGTTTTGTTGGCGGCGTCCGATACTCACAAGAAGTTGCTGCGCTACATTATTTCTTACGCGGAATAGCCAGGTTTTACCGTCTTTAATAACCAGGCTGGCGGAAGGTACGGTGAGTGCGGCTGTATTTCCAATTAAAATTTTCCCATCGGCATAAGTGTTGACAGCAATATCCTGTGCGCTGTCAAGCACAATACGAACTTTGGCGAGGCGTGAGTTACTCGTGAGTTGTGGTGAAACACTCCGAACTTTCCCCGTTACTGTTTTATTATTTGCGAGATTTATTTGTGCTGGCATAGCAGGTTTAACGCGAGCGATATCAGCTGCATCAATTTGAACGACCCATTCCAGTTTATGTTGACGTAGTAAACGAAATAAGGATTCGCCTGTTCCTGGGACTTTTCCCAATTCAATCGTACGTTCGAGAATTTTTCCATCGTCTGGTGCAATTACAGTTGCATCAGTCAATTTAACATTGGCGAGGGCAAGAGCCGCTGCAGCTTGATCACGAGTTGCCACTGCGGTTGCTGCTTGTGTTGCAACTTGATCGAATTCTTGTTCGCTTAAAGTTTGTTTTAATTTAAGTTGATCGAAACGTTTTAGGTTTGTATTGGCTAATTGCAAATTTGATTCTGCAAACGCGAGGTTCGCTTTTGCTTGCGCTACTTCAGCTTTTAATAATCGATCATCGAAGTGCGCAAGTACTTGACCTTTACGAACACTATCGCCCTCAACAACCTTAATGTCGGTTGCACTAATGCCGTTAGTTTTTGCACTGATAATGGCCACTTCCCACGGAAGAACTTCACCTTGCGCAGGAATGGATATTGGCCAATCGACCTGCTTAGCAATTGCTGTGGTAACTTGTGTCTGCGGAGCAGAGCTTTCATCCGGTTCCTTTGCGAATGCAAGTAATGGCGAAGCCATAAATAATAATCCGAGTATAAGAATAAATTCCACGAGGATTTGTTTAAATTCACATCCCTCGTTGTTGTTATGAATTGAAGCCATAAAAAATCCTGTTCGGTTAAAGAGGTTTCAAATTGTTAATAAGATTTTGAAATGCATAGTCAATCACGTACTTCGTTCTTTCTTCGGAAGCCTGAGTGTTTTGCTGCAAATTAATAAGTGCTGCGCCTATAACGCTTGCGCGAGTTGCATAAAGAATATTTTCGTCAACTTGCCAACCAAGCTGTTTTAACAAATCACGAAATTTTTGGCGGGTATCCAAATCGCTTTGGATAAACCAGCTAGAAAGTGAAGGATCTTCATCCGCTGCGACCGTAAGCGCTAACATCAAGCGCGGAAACGTCTTGGAAAGCGCAAAATGGGTCATGATTCCTTTCAAGGAGTCGAGCGTTAAGGGACCATTATCAGTGCCGTCTCTAAAGGCGCCCATCCGTAACTTGCTTTCATCGACCACGGCCATTAAGAGATCACTTCGAGTGGGAAAATGGTAGGTCAATAATCCTTGCCGTATTCCCGCTGCTTCCGCCACCCGGGTTTGTGTGAGCGCAGGGAAGCCCTCTTGTAGTAAAACGTCCAGCGCGGCATTCAGAATCTTGTCTTTGGTTTTCACGTAAATTGCCTTGTATGTAGGTGAATCACGTTGAGTTTTGGTAAAAATACCAAAATTAGGTAAAAATACCAATATTTAATTGGTAGAAATACAAAATAGTGACAAATGCCATATCTGAGATATCGAGTCAGGTAAGGTACGGATGGATGTAAGCCGTATGAATTTGCGATGACCGTCCTGATAATGCTGACGTTTCGGCAACAGAAATATTGTAAGACACACCGAAAATTTGATGATTAAGCTGGAGTGAACGAGCTAGGAGCTCGAGGTTTAAATAAAAGAAAGGGTGGGTGTAGAAGTAGGCGCTTAAGCTAAGGGAGGTAAAGGGCGCGTCTTGGCAGACGCGCCGGAAATTTTAGAGTTTATTATCCATCGCCAGTTTTACAAAATGGGTATCAAAACGCAGTTTGATGTTTTTGCTATTTCCTTGTGTGCTCCCATCCGGAAGTAATACGCCAATATTATCTGCAGTTTTTACATCAATATTTTTTGCAAAGCTGCGCACTAACTCCATGGTTTTAGCCAACTGACGATCTACAGAAAAATTGTAAGAGGCAGCGGGGGTGTAAAACATTTCTGTGTCGCGAAGTTGGGTGTCGTAGTCGGCAAGCGTGGTACCGGCATTAGTTGCCATATAAGTTCTAGCTGCTTTTCCTTCCGGAGTATTTTGAGACATGAGTTGTAGTGTTTCAAACCATGCACCCACAAGCGCTTTACCTAAATCGGGGTTGGCTTTTAAAACATCGGTATTTACAACCATCATATCGATAATTTCGCCAGGAATTTGTTTAGAGCTAAATAGCTTACGAACATTAAGTTGTTGACCGACTACGAAACTCAATTGCGGATTCCAAAGTGTTGCAGCGGTAACGCTCGGCTTTTTCAAAACACCAACGATTTCTGCATCGGACGTATTCACGATTTTAACATCGCGGGCCGTCATTTTATGTTGTTCTAATGCTCGCAATAATAAGTAGTGTGATACCGAAAACTCTACCAGATTTATATTGCGGCCTTTAAGGTCTGCAAATTCGGTAGAGTTTTTAAGTACAACGGCATCGTTACCGTTGGAGTAATCGCCGAGTATCAATGCCGTACTATCCAAACCGCTAGCCGCTGGCATGGTAAAGGCATCCATATTGGTCATCACGCAGCCGTCATATTTTCCTGTGCTGAAATCTTCTATTGAGGATACGTAATCGTTTATTTGCACAATCTTTATAGAGAGGCCATATTTTTTCGCCCACTTATCGACTATGTCTTTGTCACCTGCATAACCCCAGGGCATCCAGCCTGCGTAAATTGACCAGGCGATGGTGAAGGATGTTTTCTTCTCAGCTGCGATACTGTGATTGCTAATAGAAAGGAAGATAAAGGATAAAATGAAAGTAAAAACAGCAGTTTTGTATTTCTTCATGGTAAAGCAATTTTTCATAGTGAACTCGTTAGACCTCAAAAAAATACCTGATAGGGGTAATTGTTTTTATACCTCCTGTTTTTTCATATTCCTTTTTTTCTATTTCCTTCTTTGCTTTTCTGATCATAAATCGTATCGCCTAAAAGCAGCTCACTTTGAAACTTTTGTAAAAAATTTTCTGTGATGCATTGCGCTAAGCCCTACGAATTATTCTTCCATTACAACCAATGTTTGCCCGGCTTGAACGCGCGCGCCTTCTGATTTTAAAACCTGAAGAACTTTTCCTGCGCAGGGAGCTGTTATGTTGATTTCCATTTTCATAGATTCCAGCACCAATAATAGGTCACCTGCTTTCACTGACTGCCCCGCCTTTACTGATGACTGCCACACGCTGCCTGAAACAGAGCTGTCTACGCGTATGGCTCCGTCAGGAATATCTACATCATTGTTCTCTTCAACTATTTCCTTTTGTTCATAATTAAACTGTCCTTTGGCATGCCATTGAGCGAGTTCTTCATCGAAAGCTTTTTCGCGTGCTTGGGAAAATCGCGTAATGGATTCGGAATTTTCTCTTATAAATTTTTCGTATTCATTCAAACTAAATTGACTTTCTTCAATTTTAATAGAGTAACGGCCCAACGGGAAATCGCGGCGTATCTGCGTTAGTTCTTGACTAGATACTTCATAAAATCGAATCTGGTCAAAAAAGTTCAGTAGCCAGGGCTGCTTGAATTCTACTGTTTGGCGATAGCGATTCCACATTTGCAAAGTACGCCCTACAAATTGGTAACCACCTGGGCCTTCCATACCGTAAACACATAAATAAGATCCACCAATGCCAACCGAATTTTCAGCAGTCCAGGTGCGCGCTGGATTATATTTGGTTGTAACAAGGCGATGTCGAGGGTCAACAGGAGTTGCTACTGGGGCGCCTAAATACACATCACCTAAACCCATCACCAGATAAGACGCACTGAATAAAATATTTTTTACATCCTGAATTGAATCCAAACCATTTATTCGGCGAATAAATTCCAGGTTACTGGGACACCAGGGTGCATTGTCACGCACTGACTGAATATATTTTTGAATTGCCAGCTGGCAAGCTTCATCGTCCCAGCTCAAAGGAATATGCACAATCCGCGACGGAACACTTAATTGTGCAAGCTGCGTAATTAATTGAGTTTCGCCGTGATGTAGATGCGCAATCAGTTCGCTCAGGGAAATTTCCTGGCTGTTGTAATGAATTTGTAGAGAGCGAATGCCCGGGGTTAATTCATAAATGCCAGTGACCGGATTTTTTTGCAACCATTGCATGAGTGCATGCGCGCGAAAACGTAATTTTATATCCAGTTCCAGCGCACCATATTCTACCAGTAAAAAATGATCACCTGCGGCGCGGTAGATAATATCCTCGCCGTAAATTTCCTTAGAGAGCTGAGCAACTATGGGTGTGAAAATTTCCATAGTTGTCCAGTGAGTTTCAGTCGTCGTCAACTTATTTAAGTTTTCGTTTTGTATTTTTTCAATCGTCACCGCATCATCAATACTTACCGGCACGAACCGAATTTTATCGCCAGCGCGTAATTGACCGAGCATCCATAAGTCGGCGGTAATAACCGTTGCCGGGCAAACGAACCCACCAAGCGATGGACCGTCCGGCCCGAGGATAACAGGCATATCGCCTGTAAAATCTACAGTGCCAAAAGCGTAGGCGTTATCGTGAATGTTGGAAGGATGCATCCCGGCCTCGCCACCGGATGTTCGAGCCCATTTAGGTTTAGGGCCTATCAAACGTATACCGGTGCGGCTTGAGTTGTCATGAACTTCCCAATCTGTATTAAAAAATATTTCAATGTCATCGGGTGTAAAAAAATCAGGAGCACCATGTGGTCCGTAAATAACTCGCAAATTCCAATGATTGGAAATTTTTGGTTTTAATGACGGCGGCAGAATATTTTTTTCTTCAATGATCGGATTGCAGCTTTCCGAATTAAGTGAAAGCACATCTCCCGCTCGTAAAGCGCGACCATTGTGACCGCCAAATTGCCCAAGCGTAAAGGTTGATTTTGCACCGAGATAATCCGGGCATTGAATTCCACCTGCAACGCATAAGTAGGCTCGTGCACCGCGCTCGTGAATTCTACCAAGTTGTAATTGCTGACCAGATTGTATGTTGATAATTTCGTTTAACGAAATCGCGATTCCGTCTAACTTCGCATCAATCGCAGCACCAGTTAATACAATTTTTGTATCGCAACTGAATTTTAACGTGGGGCCTTGCAAAGTAATTTCCAGTCCAGCTGCCTTGGTATCATTATTTAGTAAACGATTACCAAGCCGAAAGGAATAATTGTCGAAGGGTCCAGACGGCGGAACGCCAACATGCCAATAACCGATTCGGGCAGGGTAATCCTGAATAGTAGTTTGCGTACCACCCTGAATCACATCAATGCGCGCCGGTTTGAACCTAAACTGGTTTAAATAACGTGTTGTCATTGTCCCTTGCGTAAGTGTTTCGTCTTTTAGCAAAACACGCAAATAGCCGAGGTTAGTTTCAATGCCGTAGAGTTGGGTTTCGTTTAGTGCCTTGGATAATTGTTGCAGCGCATCATTACGATTTTCGCCGTGAACAATAATTTTGGCCAGCATAGGGTCAAAGTAAGCCGGCACTTCGATACCACTTTCAATCCAGGAATCTATCCGTAAATTTTTCTGAGATTGGGGAAATTCAACTTTACTTAATAAGCCTGCACAAGGTTGAAAATCGCGCGCGGGATCTTCCGCATAAACACGAACCTGAATCGCATGGCCTTGCGCATGCAATCTTGAGCGTAGTGTTCTTAAATTATCTAATTCGTTTGCCGCCTGGCGTAACATCCACTCAACCAGATCTACCCCGTAAACTTCTTCGGTAACGCCATGTTCTACTTGCAAGCGAGTATTTACTTCAAGAAAGTAAAATTGTTCATCTTTTGAATCATAAATAAATTCTACTGTGCCTGCGTTACGGTAATTGACCGAGCTCAACAGTTGCTCGGCGGTGCGCTGCATGGCATGGCGTTGTGTTTCGGGTAAATTGGGAGCAGGGCATTCTTCAACCACTTTTTGGTTGCGGCGCTGACTCGAACAATCACGTTCGCCGATCGCAATGGCGGTTCCCTTACCATCACCAAATATCTGAACCTCAATATGGCGAGCAGCTGCAATAAATTTTTCTAGAAAGACGCCATCATCGGAAAAGTTATTTTTACCTAAACGTTTTACGCTATCAAAAGCTCCTACAAGATCCGCTTCGTTATTGCAAAGCTGCATACCTATACCACCACCACCCGCCGTGCTTTTTAGCATGACGGGGTAACCAATTTTTTGAGCCGCAATTTTTGCGTCGTCAATGCTTTTTAATAGATCAGTACCCGGGCAAAGCGGAACCCCGGCATTTTGTGCGAGTTCACGCGCTTTGTGCTTTAAACCGAAAGTAATCATCTGTTCCGCAGTGGGGCCGATAAAAGTAATGCCAGCAGCTTCACATTCCGCTACAAATGAAGAGTTTTCACTTAAGAACCCGTAACCGGGATGAATGGCTTGCGCACCTGAAGCTTGGGCAAGCGCAATAATTTTTTTGCGGTCTAAATAAGTTTTTGCTGCGGCACCTTCACCCAGGCAAAAGGATTCATCAGCAAGGCGAACATGCAAACTGTCAGAATCGGACTCCGCATAAACTGCAACTGACTTAATATTCAGCTTTTTAAGCGTGCGAATAATACGGGTAGCAATAGCACCGCGATTTGCGATCAATACTTTGGTAAACATATTTACTCCAGCGGGCCGTCCCGTGAGTATCTGTACGACAGTGGTCGTCCACTGAAGATATTTTTCAATTGTTAATTTGGGAGTTGTCATCCTCAGCTATGCGCTCCGGCTAGTGGGGATTCAGCTCTTAAAATTCTAAAATGTAAATTTTTATTAATTCTTTACGAAAACCAGATGCTGGGTCTCCTCTATAGGTGGAGTACAGCATAAAGCTCAATTCCACACTACTACTTCAATGGGTGTTGGGTTGTAGCCATTGCACGGATTATTTAATTGCGGACAGTTAGAAATCAGCATAAATATATCCATTTTCGCTTTCAGTTCGACATACTTTCCCGGTGCAGAAATTCCATCTTCAAAGGTTAATCCTCCCTCGCTGGTTACAGGGACGTTCATAAAAAAATTAATGTTGTGGGTAATATCGCGTTTGCTAATTTTATATTCTGGATGTTCGGCAATCGCTAGCATCCAGCTGTCACGGCACGCATGCATGCAGCGTTTTTCCAAACTGTAGCGAACGGTATTGCTTTCGGTGGCGCATGCACCGCCCAGGGTGTCGTGGCGGCCACAAGTATCTGCAACTATTTCCAATAATTCACGATTAGCATTAGATATTAACTTTGTGCCCGCTGTTAAATATAAATTGCTCTGCGTGCGAATGGTGTCCATGGCGCTGTAGCGTTCGCTGGGATCTTTTGCGTTGTAAAATAAAACATCCGCCGCCTGGTTGCCTTCTAAATCGATAATTCTGAACGTTTGACCTTGTTTAATTTCGCCAAGAAAATAATCACCTGCAGCAACATAGTGTCGCGCGGTTGATGTTTCTGGATGCAATTTGCTTTCAATAAGAGACATATTATTTACCTTCACTTGGCTGCAAGATAATAGAGTTTGTTATTTTGAAATCCCCGTTGATTTTCAGGGCGGAAATTTTTGCAGTAGTCGTCCTCGGTAACTGGGTCAGCTTCACCCAGCTCGATTTTCACCGGCTTAAAGGGATAAGCTTTTGCTGTGTTTAAAGGATGCGGGCAGGCATGCAACACAACCAATGTGTCCATTTCAAATCGCAGCGTTACAGAGTTTCCTGCAGCCTGGTTTTCAGTGTCCAGTTTTATATTGCCGAGGTCGTCGGCAATTACTTTACTAAACCAGTTAATATTGGATGCCATATCAACGCGGCCCAAACCATATTTAGCAAGTTCTACTAAAAAAGCGTCGCTTCCATTTTGCAACCATTGATTGCGGTCGTTTTGATAATCGCGTTTGCCAAATTGATTTTCAACCTGTTCAGCGTTGCTAGTCCCACAAACAGTGTCATGCCAATTTCCTGCACCATTTGCGGAATAATCTTCAATAATTGAGGCAAAAATTCTCCCCATATCGGAATACAAACAATTTCCGCGTTGCAATTTAAACGTATGCTGACATTTCAAGGTGTCGGGAGCGTTGTACCTTTCCAATAAATTGCGTGGGTTATAAAACAGCATGCCGACATTTGCTGCACCTTCCAGATCGGTTATTTTCATAAAGGTGCCGCGCCGCAATTCCAGCGACCAATGACCGTTACCGGGAATACTAGTGCTATAAAAAACCTTACTCATAATACGATCTCTGCTGCTTTTATTTCGTTGAGCGTTTCCATTTCATTTGTTTCAGTTGTTTTGCGAGTGACGGGCAGGTCATAGGTAATGCTCGCGCCAAAAGCTTCTGGTGAATGTGGATCGCGACGCAATTTGTCAAACACCCAAAGCCGTGTACCCAGATAAAATCCTTCACTCAAATCGTGAGTTACCATAAACACAGTTAATTTATGTTCTCGCCAAAGTTTTAAAATGAGTTGGTGCATGTCAGCGCGAATTCCAGGGTCAAGCGCGCCAAAAGGTTCATCTAACAATAAAATACGGGGTTGACGAATAAGCGCTTGCGCTATGGCTAAACGTTGTTTCATACCGCCTGACAGTTCGTGCGGATATTTATGAATAGCAGGTGTCAAACCCACCGAATCCAGCAACGCTTTTGCTTCTTCAACGACGGTCTTTTTCTTGGTGCCAAATAATTTTCCCAGCAAAGGTGAGTGCTCAAATTCACGCGCGATAATAACGTTTTCCAACACATTCAAATGCGGAAATACAGAGTATTGCTGGAAGACTATGCCTCGTGATTGGTCTGGTTCATTTGGAATGGCTGCTCCATCCAGTAGCAATTCGCCAGAGCTTGGTTCTTCCATTCCCAGCAACATTTTTAAAAATGTACTTTTGCCGCAACCGGATGTGCCGACCATTGTAATAAATTCACCGGCATTTACGCTGATATTTAATCGCTCCAGAACAATATTATTGCCATACTTTTTCCACAAGTTTTTAGCTTTAATCAAAGGTTGTACTTGAGTCATAACAGTCATTAATGAACCCCTTGATGATGCCATCTAAAACATTTTTGGCTGGTTTTTACCAATAGCCAATCGATAATAAAGGCGAGGAATGTTATCCAAACAACGTAAGGTAGAATTACGTCCATCGACATATAGCGACGCACTAAAAAGATTCGATAACCTAAGCCGTCGGTTGAAGCAATTGCTTCCGCGGCAATTAAAAATAACCAGCCTGAACCGAGTGTTAAACGAATCGAACTTATCAGTCGCGGCAATAATTGTGGAATATAAACGCGTAATAAAACTTGCAGAGACGATGCACCTAATGTTTGCGCTTTAATAATTTGTTCTTGCGGAATTTCCAGGGTGCAACGTTGGATGTCGCGTGCAATGCATGGCGCCACGCCAATCACAATCAGTGCAACTTTTGATAACTCATCCAATCCGAAAACGATAAATAAAATAGGCAGTAGCGCCATGGGAGGCACTAGTGAAATGATCGTTAACAAAGGTGATACGGGTGCGTAAAACATGGGGATTGCACCTGTGAGTAAGCCAAAAGTAAAGCCTAGAAGTGCTGCTATACCGATACCGAGAGTTAAACGCTTTAGACTGCTGTAAGTGTCAACCCAAAATAAATATTCCCCGGTGCGTTTACTGGGCTCCATAGCGTAGCTGTGAATTGTTTCTCCCATTTGTCCGAGGCTGGGTAACAATTTATCAGTAGAGTTTTCCAGTAAGCGAGCATCTGATGCAGTGATGTAAACCAGAATGATTAATGCAAAGGGTAGAATTCCAAGTAGCCAGCGCGTGGGTTTTGTAGGCGTTAAATTTATCAGCCGTTTCATAGAAGATCCCAAAAAGGGTAATAATATTTTTATTAAAAGATGTGAGAGTGGAAACCCACTCTCACGGTGTCGATTAGAGTTTGTTATCGGCAGCTAATTGCATGTAGGTTGTATCGAAACGCAATTTCACATTTTTACTATCACCGTAAATTCCTTTCGGACCTTCAACGCCGACAGTTGCTGCATCTTTTGCTTTTTCACCGAGAAGGCCGTGATCAAAAGAGAACTCGGCAACTTTTTTCATGGTGGCGAGGAGCGCGTCACTTTTTGCAAATTCAATTGCTGACGCAGGTGTGTAAAACATTTTGGTTGTTTTGAGTTGTGAATCAAAACCTGCCAGATCGGTACTGGAGGCTTTTGCCATAGAAGTACGTGCTGCAGTAGCTTTTGCGTCTGTTCCACTCATGGTGCTCATGATTTCATACCAGGCACCCACCAACGCTTTGCCTAAAGAAGGATTCTTTTTTAGAGTGGCTGTATTCACCACGAATAAATCCATGATTTCACCGGGAATCTGTGCGGAATCGAACACTTTGCTGGTGTGGGGTTGTGCCATAATTTCGCCAACCAAGGGATTCCAGGTTGTTACTGCAGTCACATTTTTGGTTCCAAATACAGCCACCATGTCTGCATCTGATGTGTTCACAACTTTTACATCTGCCTCTTTGAGTTTCACACTTTCCAGTGCGCGTGCTAACAGATAATGCGACACACTTAACTCAACGAGATTAACGTTCTGGCCTTTAATGTCTTTTAGTGTTTTATTGTCGCCCTTTAAAATTACGGCGTCGTTACCGTTGGAAAAATCGCCAACAATAAGTGCAGTGCTGTCCACGCCACCTGCAGCGGGAATGGTAAGTGCGTCCATGTTGGTCATTGCACAGGCATCAAATTGTCCTGCGGTGTATTGGTTGATTGATTCAACGTAGTCGTTGATTTGCGTCACTTTGATTTCAATGCCGTATTTTTTTGCCCATTTATCAATGATCTTTTGCTCGGCTGCGTAACCCCAAGGCATCCAGCCAACATAAATAGACCAGCAGACTTTAAAGGGTTCGGCGGAGACCAATGCGGAAGTAAGTAAGAATGTTAGTGCGACTAGAGTTTTGCCAAGGAAGCGTTTGGCGAGTGTAGAAGATTCTTTAACGGCAACATATGACATGGTAAACCTCCAGCGGTTTATTGATTACACGGTGTTTGTATGGACTTTCACTAGAGTTGTTTTTATAAAGTCTCTAGTTTTAAAAAAGCTGAGAGCACTCTGGCAGTTAATATCTGTACAAGAATCTGGCTGTTATTTTCTACAGACAGATTTAATAACAGGCTTAAGGCCATTTCTCCCGGGCTTTTATCCCGCCGTGTAACCTCAATGGCATTGCCGTTGGGGTCGAAAGCTCTCGGACCAGTCATTGTTCTTGTTAGTCCAGTGAGAATCTAACAAGCGATGAAACAATCGGAACCCTAGCTTTCTATTGAAAACGTTGAATATTCTAAACCACTCAGAGTGCGGATCAGGTATTGCTGGTGAACGGTATGGATTTAGCAAGATGAATACCAACTTGCATCCAACCTCGTAAAACCTCCGCAGTTGCGTTTTTGTCGACTGATGTATCAGAAACAGGCGCTGCAGGATGGTGCAGATACTAAAAGCTGCGACTCTTGTTGGTGCGGTTGTTTGAGTGTAGTGGCGTTAAAATTGGTAAATCTTTACAAATTAAACGCCAAAATACAGGTTTTACAGGTGTCGAATTTCTCTCGTTTGTGTTGAAATAGGTGACGCATATCTCATTTTGTGGCCAAGATACCAGAAACTGCTAGAATTGGATGAAGCATTTTTGGCGCGATAATAGGCCGCAATCAGTTCATTATTTATTGAAGCTGATGACCTTTATAAGGATGTAAACTTTCAGCGGGAAGGTTTGGATTATGAAGATTATGGATAAAAAAATTATGCAAAATGTCGGACCTTTTGGTTCAGGTGCCAACCAACAACCGAATCGCAATTTTGCTCCCATGTCGGAGCAAATCGTGATTCAGCACTTGAAACATTGCCGCGACCTCACGCGTGGCTTTGCGTATCGTGTCTTCCCTAATTTTTGGCGGCATTGGTGTAAAGAAGTTCTTCAGCATGCTGAGCAAGCAAAATCCAATAAAGAACAAGTCGCATTATTTGAAGTTCAAAACCTGATCGCAGCAGTACAACAACCTGCGGAACAAGAGTTTTGCCAACACTTGGGAAATGGTTTTGTAAAATTTAAAAATAAAACATTGAACACACTAACCGGTGAAGAACGGTTTACGGGTGACATGCTGTCGTTGGTTGAGCATTCAGACCTGGAAGAAACCATCGCAATCAGTTCTATTACCCATCGCGCCGAAGGTTTTTACGCGGAACAGTTATGGTCGCTACAACAACGGTTGGCCTTGTTAAATGATGGCGAAAAATTAGATGAACGAAGCAATCCCTGCAGCCCTGTGCAATTCTGTGAAGCTCTTCGTAAGGTGCTTTCCAGTTTGGATATGGATGCGAAAACCAAAATCATCGGCTACAAAATTTTTGATCAGGAAGTGATTGGGCAACTTGAGTCTCTTTACGTTGAGATAAATGATTATCTTGTACAACAACAATTGTTACCCAATTTGCGCTTTGTCCCTTCATCTAATGTAGATAAATCACCCGGTTATAAATCTGCGTTGGACGAGCAACTTGCGGATGATCCTCTGGATACAAATCCCCTTGCGGAGTTGGAGGAAAGCGCGACTGAAGATCTAAAGAATCGACGAGCTAGCGACCGTTTGCTAAGCGGTACCCTCAATTCTTCGGATGCCCATTATCAAACCAGTTTATTGAATGCAATTAAATTATTGCAGACCCATATTACTCATCAAGGACTCAGTGTTAACCAGCCAATACAAAAACCTCCCGTAGTTGCTGCAGGCTATTCTCCAGCTTCGGTTGGCAATACCGAAGTAAATGTGTCCCCTCAAGTGCAACCGCGTGAGCCACAACAATTGCAAGTGTACAATAGTAATCAATTGGTAAATGTGCTTGATAACATGCAAACCAATATGATGCATATTACCCAGCAAGCATTTGCAAATGTTGGAGCTGGTATGGTTACCCTGGTCCCTCAACCAGTGCAACAAGTTAGCCAGCAAATGATGCAGCAAATTGCGCAAGAAAGTGAAAACGGCGCAGTTGAAGCTAATGATATGCAAACTATTGATTTGGTAGGAATGCTATTTGAGTATATGTTATCGGATGAACACCTTCCCGATTCTGTAAAAGCCTTGCTTAGCTATTTGCACACACCTTTTCTCAAAATTGCATTTATCGATAAAGATTTTTTTGAACAACCAGAACATCCTGCCCGCGTTCTACTAAATAGTTTAGCGGAAGCGGGTGTTCGTTGGGTTGGTAATGATGGCAGTGATCAATTTGAAATTTTCAATAAAATTAAGGTTAGTGTATTTCGCTTGCTCGAAGAATTTAAAAATGACACTCGTTTGTTTGCAGAATTACTCATAGAGTTTAATTCTTACACGCATAATGTTGCTCGTCGCCAGGAATTGATGGAACGGCGTGCACTTGAAAAAGCGCAAGGAGAAGAAAAGTTACGTGAAGCTAAGGTTCAGGTAAATACCACTGTGCGTAGTCGCACCGATGGCCGTGAAATGCCGTCGGCAATACTCCTGTTATTATTGCAGCCTTGGTCCGATTATTTATCTTTCGTATTATTACGTTACAGTGAAAATTCAGAGGTATGGGCGCGCGCAGTTGAAGTTATTGATGATCTTCTATGGAGTATTGAACCTAAAACCTTGCAGTTGGATAAGATTAAGCAAACGGAAAAGCAAGTTGCTTTAATCGCTTCATTAGAGCATGGGTTTGAAACCATCGGTTACGAACAGGCAAAAGGCCGTAAATTAATTGAGGCGGTTATAGCGTTACAACGTTTGGCTTTGCAAAGTAAAAAAGCAGAAGCTGCACCTGCACCTATGCGTTCAAAACTCGAAAGTATTGCTGCTGAAAAAGCAGGACAAACGGCAGAGTCACTTATTCCGCAAACACCCGATGAAACAAAAATTATTGAAAGTCTGAAAATGATTGAGTTTGGAACCTGGTTTGAGTTTGAGGGCGGAAAACGCTTAAAGGTAGCCTGGTTTAATCAAAAAACAAACCATTACATGTTAGTTGACCAGCAGGGGAGAAAGGTCTCCCTAATAGCGGGTTTGCAATTGGCTCGTGAGATGATTGCCGGCGCTGCGCGAATTATAGCTGGTAGTACCAAGCCATTTTTTGAGCGTGCATTGGAAAATATTTATCAAACTCTCAATGAGCGTGCGGGTAATTTGACAACCGAATCATCCTCCGTTAGTGAGTGATTATATGAGCGATTTATCTTCACAAAATTATGATCGTTCCATGCATCGCCACCTAGTCACTGGCGATATTGATGTGTACGACGCGTTAAGAGATATCTATTTAGGACGCCTGGTTAATATTCACGCTCAGGGTCTTATGTTGGTAGGTGATGTTCCGCTTGAAGAAGATCGTCTCTATGAGTTGGATATGCATATCCATGGCGAAAATAATTCAAAACAAATCATACGTATAGGTGTGGATTGTTTGTGGACCCGTGCAGCTGATGAAAATGACAAGCATTGGACAGGTTTTAATCTTATTGATTCAACTCCCCATGCCGCCGAAATTATTCAAGCACTCATCGAATCCTGGGAGGCATCTTAACATTAGGTTGAGTTTGCATTAGCTACTTCATCTAACTTGACGACAAAATCCAGTTTTCGATTTCATCATGATGCCAATGTTCGATCAGTGCAGTCCCTTCATCCACACTGTTTAAATACATATCAATAATATCCGTAGCCAATTCAAATAAACGATTGCTATCTGCGGCAAGTTTTCCCTCCTTTAAAACATCTTGCTCAACCATGTTCAACAAAAAAGTTAATTTTATTTCATAACTTTTTAATTGATTTAAGAGTGGGCTGTCCTTTTCTAAAATTCCCTCCATACGTTTTGCTTGATGGCGCAATTTTTCATTATTAACACGCGTACATTGGATGACGTAGCGCAATTTGCTCGCATAATCGGTATCGCAATATCCCAGCGCGGCAGTATAAGTGGCAAGAGCACGTATACGCCCAATTTGCTCTGCTACTGCCGGCATTAAACGTGTTGAAAAATGCAACACTTCTAATTGTTTGAAGCGGTTGGGATAGACGGTGGCAGAGGCGTAGATTTGGGTGGGCTCATTAACATTTGCCATAAGTGCCGCAATAGGTTGTTCCAATTGTTTGGCAAGTGCAGCGAGTATTCCAAGTAATTGTTCTATTAAATGGCAGTGCAATTCGTAATTATCAATAACAGAATCTTCTTGCCAGTCATGACTTATGGTGAGCCAGGCGCTTTGTAAATTTTCCTGATCTCGATGCTGCACAAGTTGATTTCCGCGCTCGGCAAAAGCTATGAATAAACGCAAACGCTCAGCAATTTGACGCTGCAGACGAGTGAGATCTTCACGAAATAAAGCGTTACCACCCAAGAGCCCCATGC
This sequence comes from uncultured Gammaproteobacteria bacterium, assembly GCA_966096785.1. GTDB lineage: Bacteria > Pseudomonadota > Gammaproteobacteria > Pseudomonadales > Cellvibrionaceae > Cellvibrio. Next base: position 22,608 of record CBHTVU010000029.1, read on the forward strand.
TCATGCCGCGGTGGCGTTGTACTGCCTTAGTAATATGAATTAGTTGTTTGATCAGATTAAGAGCATCAAGCCGCTGATGAAATAGGGCAGTAAACGCCTTGGTTGACGAGTGTTCGATAGGTGATGGTGCACTTTGTGTACTTACTTGTCTCATAGTGGTGCCAATAGCCTTCATCTTATGTGCTAAACAAGGTCAGATCCGCCACAAACCCCGGTCTTTACCGGCTTTTAGTAGGTCATTATCCTAGGAGCAACACTTGTGCCAGCTGAGGTCTCTTGGTTAGCACCAGTCTTTCTGTAGTTTTCATCGGTTCCACCCTCAATTTCTAATTCTTGAGCTCCGCCTTTATACGTTATAGGTAACAGCGATTGCATCCATAAAAAAATTACCATAGTATGCGAGCCATAACAATAAATACCATTTATACGACAAAATATCATGGCAATTAATTCGGTTAAAACCAGTTCAAAAATGATATCGATTTCATTTGTGGGTGCTTGGCATGCAGGTGTGGAAACTTTCAGAAGAATAATTAGCGGTTGATATCCAGAGATTTGGATCAGCCATAAACCGTTTTGATTAGCTGATATCTGCGAATTTTTCGCGACTTCCAGAAATACAAATTTATTTAAGAAATTTTTTCATTTTCGTGAGAAGTAAATCTTACGCGGTTG
>CBHTVU010000030.1:0-23168 GCA_966096785.1 uncultured Gammaproteobacteria bacterium
CGAAATACCAGGCCCATGTTAAATCGTTCATTCGGCGTAAAATACAGGCTCGCATTTCCAACAAAATCTTCGTCGTCTCCTTCGATTTTTGCGCTGCTGTCTGTTGCAGGCGCAGGATTAATGCCGAAGGTTGAATCCACTTGGCTCGCCAATGTTACTTCAGCGCGTTGATAATCCAAACCTACGCCTAATGACCATTGGTCATTGAGTTCAAACGCAAACACGCCACTCAAACTTATTACCCGTAATTCACTGTGTGTCGCAAGATAACGGCCCGTCCAATTTTTGCTGTATTCGCTTTCCAAACCATAAGGCGCGTTCACGCCTAGGCCGATAGATGCTTCTTCCGACAAGGGCATGGTCCAATACACATTGGGCACAAGCCCAACGTTATCGGTTTTATCATCAACACCCTTAGTGTTGGAGTTTTTATTATTAAAATCGGCGTTGGTGAAAATTCCGTTAACACCAAGGGTCACATTAGAGTTTTCTAATTTAACGATTCCAGCAGGATTAAAAAATACGCTGCTGGCGTCCCTTACGTCAGAAGCAGTACCGGCAAATGCTTTACCGAGATGCGCAGGGCTCTGCTCAAGAATTTGAAATGATGACGCCTGTGCCAAGGCCGCTGGCAACACCGAGAGCACGCCCACAACACATATATTTAAAGAATATTTTTTTATCATCATAAGTCTCCAAACCCATTGCATATATGGAAAGCAAACGCTGACTATAGGTAATGATGAACAGCCTGTATGTGGGACAACGCACTTCACTTGATAAATAAATCGGCCTAATGTGAAATGTAAATAGGGTCGGAAAATTCTGTTACATATTTATCCCTTTATTTATTTTCTCCTTGTTTATTTAATTAGGCTTGCTAGCAATTTTTCGTATCTATCGAGATGCGCCTGCGGCGGTGATTCCATTGCTCGCATTAACTCTCCACCCATTCCACCGGTTGGCCATCCAATAGCAGCGCCGTGATCCACTGGCCAAATATCCCAAAGATCAGACGCATTATTAGTTCTGCTTGCAGAATCCAGGCTAATCATTCCGTCATTGATAACTCCTAACTGCTGTCCTGCTAGCCAGGTCGCTGCAAATAAGGGAGAGTGAGTTGTTGTATTATCGCAACCAATACAAAGATATTCGACACCTGCTACATTTTCATCTTGTAACACTTCTCTCGTTGCTAGATCTTTAAGCCCACCGTCATCTTCTGCAAAAAAATCAATGAGCCATTGCACTGGAGAAATACCGAAAAGTAGAGGAGGATTCAAAACAACATCTGCCACCGGGCTGCCAAAATGAGGTGTTGCTATATTAACTAAACGTTTAAATTTTCCATTTAGTTTTTCGCTCGTCGCAATTAATCGTCGGCAATCCAGGCCGCCCATACTATGGGCTATTGCATAGAGAGGTTCAGAATTATCGGGCCATCTTTTTAAAATAGCTGCTTCAAGGTCAGTGGCGCGCGTTGTGATAGAGGCGAGTACAGTTACCGACGGACACTCCACCTCGTGACCAAATGACTCATAAAATTTTTTGATGCCATTGAAATAATTAAGCGGCTGGTCTGGGAATACCGAGCCAAACCCCAATATTCCGTGTGCGAGAATTATTCTTGCCATATGAGGCGACTCTTATGTAAATCTAACTCAAAAATAAAAAAATGGAGCGGAGGATTTGATCGCGCCCCTCCATTTTTAATGTAAAGAAAAATTCTTATTTCACAGCAAGCTTGTCTTTAACATCAAACCGATCCAGCATCATAACTTTGTTCCATGCATTTACGAAATCGTTTAGGAATTTTTCTTTACCATCTGCAGCGGCATAGACTTCGGCGATTGAGCGTAATTCAGCGTGTGAACCGAAGATCAAATCAACCGGAGTTGCGGTCCATTTAACTTTGCCAGTTTTTCGATCGAGCCCTTCATAAAGTCCTTCGGTTTTTACTGATTTTTTCCATTGTGTGGACATATCCAACAGGTTAACGAAGAAATCATTACTCAAGGTGCCGGGTTGATTGGTAAAGACACCATTTTTATTGTTGCCGCTGTTTGCATCCAATACGCGTAAACCACCAACGAGCACCGTCATTTCAGGAACAGTGAGCGTGAGTAAGTTCGCGCGATCAACCAATGCTTCTGCGGGTGAACGCTCATTATTTTTTGCAAAATAATTTCGGAAGCCATCAGCAGTCGGCTCAAGCACTGCAAAGGAGTTTACGTCCGTTTGTGCTTGGCTAGCATCAGTGCGGCCTGGTGCGAAAGGTACTTCAATTGTGCGGCCTGATTTTTTTGCTGCATCTTCAATACCAGCTGCACCACCCAGAACGATTAAATCAGCAAGAGAAACTTTTTTACCCCCGCTTTGTTTGCCATCGGTTTTCTTGCCACCACTTTGGGATTTATTGAAATCCTGTTGAATTTTTTCCAAATGCTTTATGACTTTCGCTACCTCTTTAGGATCATTCACTGCCCAATTATTTTGTGGTGCGAGACGAATGCGTGCACCGTTCGCACCACCGCGTGAATCTGTACCGCGAAAACTAGCGGCCGATGCCCATGCAGTTCGCACCAATTCCGGCGTACTTAATCCTGATGAAAGGATTTTAGATTTTAATGCTGAGATATCTGCTGCGCTAATTAATTCATGATCAATAGCGGGTACAGGGTCTTGCCAGATGAGTGCTTCGTTTGGAACTTCCGCACCCAAGTAACGTGAGCGTGGGCCCATATCGCGGTGAGTTAATTTGAACCAGGCTTTTGCAAATGCCAATTCAAACTCTTTTGGATTATCTTTAAAGCGCGAAGAAATTTTTCGGTACGCCGGGTCTTCTTTTAGCGCGAGATCTGTCGTGAACATAACTGGCGCATGACGTTTGCTGGGATCGTGGGCATCGGGCACTAAGTTGGCAGCTTGACCATCTTTGGGAATCCACTGGGTTGCACCTGCGGGGCTTTTAGTTTGCACCCACTCAAACTTATACAGGTTTTCAAAATATTGCGTTGTCCATGCGATAGGGTTCACCGACCATGCACCTTCAAGGCCGCTGGTTACCGTATCACCTGCATTGCCTTTGCCGCACTTGCTCGTCCAACCTAAACCTTGCTCTTCTACATCGGCCGCTGCAGGTTCTTTTCCAATACATTCGCTGGCTTTATGTGCGCCATGCGCTTTGCCGAATGTGTGACCACCGGCAATAAGTGCTACGGTTTCTTCATCGTTCATTGCCATGCGACCGAACGCTTCGCGAATATCTTTTGCTGCTAATAGAGGATCGGGTACACCATTAGGGCCTTCAGGATTTACATAAATTAAACCCATTTGCACGGCCGCCAGCGGCTTCTGCAATTCGCGATCGCCACTGTGTCGCTTATCGTCCATCCATTTTTTTTCTGGTCCCCAATTAACCATTTCTGCTTGCCAATCATCTTCGCGGCCACCGGCAAAACCAAAGGTTTTAAAACCCATGGACTCCAATGCGACATTTCCGGTTAACACCATTAAATCCGCCCAGGAAATTTTGTTGCCGTATTTTTGTTTGATCGGCCACAACAAGCGACGCGCTTTATCCAGGTTGGCGTTGTCAGGCCAACTGTTCAATGGTTCAAAGCGTTGTTGTCCGCCCGCTGCGCCACCGCGGCCATCAAAAATACGGTAGGTGCCTGCGCTGTGCCATGCCATACGAATAAAGAAAGGGCCGTAGTGACCATAATCTGCTGGCCACCAATCTTGTGGTGTTGTCATCAAGGTTTTGATATCTGTTTTTACTGCGCTTAAATCAAGTTTTTTAAATTCTTCTGCGTAATTAAATGTCGCACCTAGTGGATTGGATTCGGCTGCGTGCTGTCGCAGCGGGTTGAGATCTACTTGTTCTGGCCACCAAAAATGGTTTGTGTTGTAAACACCTTCTTGCGCAATCAAGGTGCTTGAATAGAGTGCCAATGAAGCCGACATGGCCATGGCATAAAGTAAAGGAGCCGTTTTTTTTATCATAAAAAATTCCTCAAAATAAAATGTGATGAGTTAGATTGAAGCGCAAGTTCTACTACTCACCTGCGGGGCGATGTCACTTTTACAAACTGCAACATCTAACAGACATGAACAAAAACACGATTTTATAATTAAAAAAATCGTCACCTAAATTTACAAAACGGTTTTGTAAAACTAAGCAACGATTTCATGAACAGTATAAAACCACTTTATTATGATTTTGCGTCGCATTTATAACTATGAAGTGATTTGTAAAAATCTATCGTTATTTATTAAAAAATTAGGATTTTATTTTAAATGAAGATTTATGAGTCAGTGTTGGCAGATAAATTTGTATAAAAAATTATACGAATTTTCGTCTGTTTAAAAAATTTTTGGTAAGTGCGATTGGAAAAACGGGAAGTAACGTAAAGGTTTATTTTTTTCTGCAGCCTTTCCCTAAATTTCAGTCTTTCTGCTATCTATTGTCGGAATAGGTTGCTCATGTTTAACCGATTGGGTGAAATGAATCGGCTATCATAAGGTGTGGTCTTTCCATTTTCGGAGTGCGTTGATCGCCAATTACTAATAGCGTTTTCGAATGTAAACCTTGGGCTCAGGGTACCCTAAGTATAAGGGTATAGAGTTCATCAGCTCTTCCGTGTAGCTGAAAAGCTACTGCGAAAGAATCCAAATGCACAACCAGAGCTGTGCGGTCTTACTATCTGAGATTGAATGCTGATGAGGCTATTAAAAGTTAAGTGGCGGTTAGCTGTTAAAGTGATCGTAATTATTTCCCTGTGGTTTGGAGCTAATGCCTTTGCTGAGGATGTTTATTCGCCAGATTGTAAAAATCTTGACCCTACCGAAAAGGGCACAGATGACAATCAAAAAATTGACCGCGTAACCGTAAAAATACATCCCATTTTTGACGAGTCAAACCCGAAAGAAAATAATTATTTATTCAGAGCGGTTAATTACCTACACGTCAATACCCGTGAAAGCATTATTAAAAACGATCTTCTTTTTAGCGAAAATGATCGCTATGAAGAACAATTATTAGATGAAAGCGAGCGGATTCTACGCACCAGACGATATCTCAGCGAAGCATCGGTAACCGCGTCGGATGGGTGTTCAGAGGGTAAGGAGGGTAAAGAGGTGCGCGTGGATGTGCACGAAGTATGGACCTTAATACCTGTGCTTAATTTTTCTCATGCCGGAGGCAAAAATAGTTCCGGCTATGGTTTACGTGACTCGAATTTTTTAGGCTTTGGAAAAACGGTAAATATCAAACACACCAGCGATGCAGAGCGCACCGGAAATTTATTTCAATACTACGATCCCAATACAGGAATTGCCGACAGTACTTTTTCTTTAGGCTATGCCGACAATAACGATGGAACCAGCAAATCAGTTGCGCTCATCAGACCGTTTGTCGCACTTAGTACGGAGTGGACTGCGGGTATTTCCTACGACGCATTGAATGAAGAGGATACGCTTTATAACGCTGGTAAAGAGGTGGATCGCTTTGCTCGCACGAATACGGCTAAATCCATTTTTTTCGGAATAAAACTGAATACCGGTACGCGTGAGTCTGTCCATAGAATTCTGGTGGGATATAACACTTTGAAGGATAGTTTTTTGAGTGCGGGAATTGAACCTGATGAATCCACAATCATACCGGAGGATCGTCAATTTAATTATCCGTGGATTGAATATCAACGTGTCTACGACGGCTACATAAAGGCTCACAACATTGACCAAATTAATCGCGTGGAAGATATTAATTTAGGTGCAAATATTCGCTTTCGCCTCGGGTATGCCTCGTCAGAGGTCGATGCTTACGACAAATCTTATGTTATTAATAGCCAGTATTCCCAAGGTTTTATGTTAAGTAAAAATCAGATACTTCTCGCGCAGGTCACTGGCAATAGTTATTACGGCGCTGCTGATTTTTATAATGGCGAGCTGAAAGCAGAAATGTCCTATCACTGGAAAAATTTTAATCGCGGACAATTTTTTGTAGGAGTGACTGCTGCGCGTGGGTTTCGATTGTTTAAAGATTTACCGCTGGAGCTGGGTGGCGACACTGGACTGCGTGGTTATCCTGCTCGCTACGAGGCTGGCGATCATTTGCAATTGGTTACCCTTGAGCAACGTTTTTTTGGTGAGAAAGAATGGTTTTCACTTTTTCACATGGGTGCCGCTGTTTTTTATGATCAAGGCCGTGCATGGGGTGAAAGTGCTGTTCCGCAAAATGAGCAAGGTCTACTGCGCGATTTCGGCATAGGGTTGCGTATTTCCGGTACGCGTACGGGTAACCGTGAAGAGGGCGCACATAATGTTGTGCACATAGATGTAGCAACGCCTCTTGATGGAGGAAAAGATATTTCGAAATTTCAATGGATTGTTAAAGTAAAGCAAACTTTTTAAACGTAAATTCTACCTCTTTAAAAAGATATGAGATTTAATCCTGAGCTCACTCTGAAATACTATGAATATGAAATATAAGTGCGAAACTCTAACTAGCTTTTCAATTGCGCTCTTCATTGTCGGCGGATTTTTACCTTATGAGGTGCATGCGGAGGAAACGATTGAATATGTAGCCGAACATTTATTGGAAGTGCCTATGGATGCAAGAGCGTTAGCTTTTCCGAAAATCCCTTCCAATGAATCTGAAACAGAAGCGCGTATTCAAGTGGGCTATGGTCATTTTAATGCGGGCAAATTAAGTAACTCTACACCAATGCTCGGAGCTCAATATTTTTATCCTTTTAATGAAGACTGGGGCCTTCTTGGTGGTGCATTTTATGATGGTTACCAATTTTCAGGAAAAAAAGGTAAAGCAGTTGGTGGAGTGCTCGTTGTGAATGCACCTAATGTGCCCCCCAAGTTTGATGTCGACATCACAAATATAGACGGTTCAGGTAGGTATACAGGCGCATCTCTCGCGGTAACTTATACCCCTGGAGAAACCTGGCGCTGGCAGTTAGGTTATGCGCGTTCTGTCCTCCATATAAATAAATTTAAAATAAATTTTAATACAACAAGTTTGAACAATAATTTTTCAGGCAGTTTTGATTACGCCAATCGTTATGACGTTAATACTTTATTTTTAGCAATTGAAATGGCACCGCGTGGCTTATTAAGTAACTTTACTTACAGCCCTCATTTGATTGCTGTTATGAATGGGCCTCGTGCAGGATTTCAAGGTCGGTTTACTGGGCCTGATTTTGATTATAGCGGTAACACAAATACAAACGGAAAGGGCACTCACATACCTGATAGCTACCTGGGTGTAGGCGTCAATATCGAGCATAAACCCAGCGGTTTTCGTGTCGATCTTGGTGCAACCATTTACACCTATGCATTCGAACCTTATGGTCACAAAGGTATTAGCACGCCATTGTTTGTAACTATGAGTTTTCCTATTTTTTAATTTTGTCTCTCCCATCACAATTACAGCTGAGATAATTTAGTCGCTCAGTCACTGCTAAGTAATGATTCATAAAATCCTCAGCAAATATCACTTGATAACAAAAGGTTTGTGCTCATGAATAATGCAGTTGGCATCACGCTGGCAAAAGTACCGGAAGTTACACTCGTATTTTGGATTATAAAAATTTTAGCGACCACATTAGGTGAAACGGGTGGCGACTCGGTTTCTATGTCGATGGAACTTGGCTATCTCATGGGTACTGCGATTTTTTCAGTAATTTTTCTCATTGCAGTTTTTGCGCAAGTAAAAGCAACAAAATTTCATCCACTACTTTATTGGGCAACCATAATCGCTACTACCACCGTGGGCACAACCCTGGCGGATTTTGCAGATCGCTCTCTGGGTATAGGTTATGCGGGCGGTTCATTGCTTTTAATTTTATTATTAGTTGGATCATTATTTTTATGGCATCGCACATTGGGTAGCGTTTCAATTGCAACGATTACCACACCAAAAGCCGAAGCATTTTATTGGGTCACCATTATGTTTTCGCAAACACTAGGTACAGCCCTGGGTGATTGGACAGCGGATACAGAAGGGCTTGGTTACGGTGGCAGCGCTTTGATATTTGGCGCGCTTCTGGCGCTAACCGCTGCTGCGCATTATTGGACAAAATTATCATCAACCTTTTTATTTTGGTCCGCATTTATTCTCACTCGTCCACTAGGTGCAGTGGTAGGTGATTTCCTCGATAAGCCGGTAGACCATGGTGGTCTGGCCCTAAGTCGCTACACCGCGTCAGCCGTGCTATTTATTTTAATAATAATACTCATATTCGCTGTTAAACAAAAACCGGCAAAGCAAAGCCATTAGCAGTAAGGCATATCTAACAGAATACTACTGTTACATATGCCCTTTAAAATTTGGCTACGGACTCACTCGCACAAAAGCTGCTCTGGCTGTGCGGGTATTCGATAAAGAATTAAGCAACCCGGATAATGCTTTACCGACTGCTAGTAATGTTTCAATGACTTCTGTTGCCATAACAATCTCCGATAGTTCCTTTTTAGTTAACACGTTTTTATATTGGTTATTGAAAAAAATTCTACTTCTTCAATTTGGTGATGGGAATTGCCAATTCCGCAAATACTTTTCGTAGGTCTTGTTTGACTGACGAATTTTTATCTTTTACATCAATTAATGCCAGTGGTGCGTATTGGTGTTCGACCCCGAAGGGTGGTTTGGCAACACCTGATGGCCATTCAACATTTGCAGTGGCGGTGCGTGCGGGGATTAGCCAATAATCGCCTGTGCGGTATTGAATTTTTTCGCTTTCATTAGCGGGTTGAAATTCGATGCTGATTCCATCGGCAAGTTTTTGCCAGCGCGATTCTTCAATAATAATTTCTGCACCGTCCCAACGGCGTGCCATGCTGGGAGTAAAACCTATAGCAGGAATGGGATTTTCTTTTTCATTGGAAGAAAAGGTAAATTCATTATCTGTAATTGATTTTATTTTTACTAGCACACCAGATAAACCCAGTTTTTCCTGGTCTTCATTGGTAATCTCTACCCATTGCCCCGCTGAAAAGCCGCGGGGATCGTCCACTTTTAATGTGTCGCCTTTAAGCTTTGCACCCGTGACTATACTGGCATTATCGCGCGACCATTTAAATTTAAAGGGATGCTCAGCATCTTCACGATAAACTTCTACACGATAAAGCTGGTCTTCCAAACCGCGATAACTTGATTGCGGTGCGATAGTGCAGGGCTCATAGGTGGTTTGTTCAGTTTTAGCTTGAACTTTTAACCAGCCGCGATTTTTTGGCAGCAATTCCTTACCAACAAAATCAAGATCTTTATCCAGCGAGCCTGCATCGCCTGCGGTGTCGCTCACCTTAATGGCTTTTACTTGCCAGACTAATTTTGCGCGCGAAGCAGTGTCTGCACCTTCAAGTGCAACTTCACGAATTGTTTTGTCTTCAAAGCTGGTGACGTGTCGTTCCCATACATCCAAATAAATAAGATGACGGCCGGATTCTAATTTTTCACCTGAATCCCAGGGATAATCCGGTTGTTTATAGAAACCATAAAAATCATCTACTTCAAGTAGAAGACCATTGACATAGTAATGGCCCTTTCCAATAACAAAAGGACCCTGTACATCAGGTGCGGCTAATTTTGCTTCTAATGATTCCCGTTCGTTATCAGGAAGCGCTGCATCGCTGTAGGTTTCTAGATTTTTTTTATCGGTAATAAGATCAAACCCCAATTTTTTGCGTTTTATAATCTTGGTATCATCTATCTCATCTTTGGGGCCGCCGTGGTCACCAATAAGATCACTGGCGAGTGTCTGGATATAGTGTAATAAAATTGCACTTTGTTCATTCCAGTCTGCATCCAGTTGCACGCGGCCTTGTTGCTGCAAAACTCGTGTGAAATGTTTTGCGGGATCAAACGTTAATTTTGAAAAGTCGCCTTTCATGTTGCATCTCCTTTGAAATTAGTTGACCAGAATAATGCCGACATCGCAGCGTGCTGGAATATATTCTTCCACTCGTGCGCGTAAATTTGTTAAGCGTTGCGGTTGAAATAAATTATGGAAAACGCCCATTTCGGATTCATCATCCGCGCCTTGTTTTATTTCCATCGCACAACTTTCTGCCAATTGGCAATAAGCGGGATTGCCATAGCGTTGGCTGTTGAATTGTGGCCGCACAGCATTGCGCGCCGTTTTTCTTGCTTCTTCAATAGCTTCAGCGGTTGGATCAGCGCTCGGGTTTTCGGTTTTTACTTCGATGATTAAATCTTCTTCTGCTTTTTGCTGCGCAAGATCGGGTTGGCAGTGATAGCGTTTGGGTGTGCGTGAACAAGTTTTTACATAACAGAAACGCATGCAACCTAACTGACGTCGCGCAACTTTTACCGAGCCCATAAAAATTGTATTTTCTGCGAGGTTAATGGCGTGTACATCGATTCGCCCAAACACAGTGCTGCGCACAATTGTCAAATAGGCATGCGCGATACTGGAGCCGAATGCACCTATGGCTTCACAGGCAGGGCCTTCGCAATCGCTGCCGGTTGCGTCGAGCACGCTATCGCTGATGCGAATTTGCAGCGGCTCGTAATCCACCTCATCGTTATTGATTTGAATCGAACCTAAAATACTGTGTTCGATAGTAAGGCACGGATGTGAGTTGGTAATGTCTATGCTGGGCTCTTCCAATTGATCCGGCTCGCAATCAGGTTTGAGCGACCAGCCTGGTACGAGTGTTGTGTGTTGAATAATGACACCTGCAATATGACCTTCAATTTGCAAGCTTCGACCCGCCACCAATAGACCATCCAAACGCAAATAGCTGTTAGTTTTTCCGCACACCATAAATTGATCTGGTCGGTCCGCTAATAAAATAACGGGACGTTTTCCGTTGGCGGCACGAATTTGTAATTGATGATTTTTAGGTAAATCGATTTTCAAGGCTTCTTCATATAAAGAACTGTCGGTAATTTCAATGATAGCGTTGCGAAATAGCTTTTTATCTTTCTCATTTTTATCTACTTCCTCTTGCCATTTTTCCAATGCCTGGTTGATGGTTTTTAATTCTTCATCCTTTCCTACGAGATAAGGTTTGACGCCCGGAAGCTGCGTTAAGCTGCGCGAATATTCACCGCCGCCTATATCTGCACTTGCACCATAGTGATAAGAAACCTGAACGTGATTGCGCGGGACCTGGCGTGGTGGAAAAACAATTCGACCTAATACGGGGTCAACTGCAACCGTATCTTTTTGTGGGCGGTAGTGATCCCAGCTGCTTAAATCCGCAGGAATAATTTTGTCGATAGGTATAGGTTGCGGTGCGCCTTTGGTCGGCCAATCGGGAGCATAAATAGCAAGGCTTTTATCTTCACCATAATAAAGCGGCGATGCATGTTTATGATTTTTTTGTGTGACATGCGTAAAATCATGACGGCTTATAGGTTCGGGTAAGTTAGCGCGCCCGGCAATTTGTGTTTCATCTGCTTCGGCCTCCCAACGTGAAAATAATTGCGTGTTATTTCCCAGCACACTGAAGGTGTAGCAGTTGCGTTGCTCAAGTGGCAGCACGGGCGTTTTGGTAACCGAATAACTGCGTAAGCGCCACACAAATAATCCCACGTTGGTAATATTGTAGCGGCCCTGCGGTGCTTTTAATGTAAAAGTATTCGGTGAATTAATTAAGCGAACATCTGCTGTGTGTGCACCTTTATCGAAAGCGCCATTTAATTTATACAGCATTTTCGCTTGACGAAAATCTATAAAACGGTTGCGATTAGTATGCGGATATTTCAACTCCTGCGAGCCGCTTAGTAACGCAAAATATTCCACGGCACGTGCAGGCCAGGCTGCAATATCATTTGCTAATTGCTCGAGCAATGCCAAGGTGCCTTTGCGGCGGCGATAGTGAATGGTATTTGCGACATCGCGACGCGGCACTACTAACGCATTTTTTAATTGACCTTCAGGCGTTGAAATATCGACAGGCTCATTTCCTTCATTAATTTGTGTATAGCCAATCAAATCACCGAGATAGGGTACTGCCCAATCTTCGCAGGTTTCAATAAACCAGTTGTCGTAAATTTGTTCTATATCCGCTTCAACAATATTCACTTGCTCAGCGATGACCTGCAATAACGCACGTAGAGGTTCACCTTGCTCAGCATCGCGCAATTGATAGATGTAAGGTAAAAGTTTGTAGAGGCGATCTTGTGCAATAGTTTCCATGATGACCTCAGTTTATTTGATTCAAGATTAAGGTTGAGGGTACGTCGGGTGTTAAAAATGCTAACTGCGCCGGGCGAATTCCGCCTTTTTCTTCACCTGCAAAATTTACACAGATTCGCGGCAGGGGATCTTTTAAAGATGTGTGTTGTTTTCCAATCGAATTATTATTGTCTCTTGTAATTAATGTAGAGATTTGTTTGGGCGAGAGTAATTCACGCTCACCATTAGCAGCTGCGATTTTTTCGGGAACGCCGCGCAATAAATCTACGTCAACATACTCAACACCGGGCACTGCCTGGATGGTAGAAATTACTTCACCTAGGAAAACATCCTGACCCAATTCGCGCGCTTCAAAACTAAACCGCGTTAATAAAGTTGAGCGCACTTGAGTGACGACTGGCTCCCATAAATAATCTGGAGATAAGCGAATGTTTGCGCTAATAACCACAAAAAGTAATTCACGCACGGCCAATATAATGGGCTGGAATGGATCACCCGCCAGTAAAAGTGCCTGATATAAATTTTGATAAAGGTCTGAGCTTTCGGCTATAGGAATATCGCCATCGCCTGCAACAGTAATATGCACAACACGGCGTTGACCATCGCTCATTTCAATAGCGCTGGCTTTTCCAATGCCTGCAAAAATTCGCGCGAAATCTTCGTAATCTTTTACAGAAACTAAACGGTCTAAGGCTTTCACGGCAAGTGGTGCACGCTTGCGGGCCTGATCGCGGGTTTCTTTGTTTGCACCCCCAGTTGCGGGTAAGGGATTGATTACGTCTTTTACACCCAGGGGGCGCGACATAAGTAAGCTGATTTGATTAGCTTTCAGATTACCTGATTTGCCAATACCGTTGCGGTAGCGCGCTTTAACGTTTTCTAATCCTGTGGACAAACGTGCACCTTCTCTACCATTGCCAAATACAACTGTGGTTTTACCTTCATCATCGGTTTTAGTGGTAAATATTCTTGCTGTAGATGTTTGGCCTGATAGCGAATCTGTTTCATGCCACTCCACATCGTTTACATACACTTTTAATGTGGATTCAATTCCTGAAGGGTTTGATGCAGAAACATAAGTCAGTGGTGGTTGTTTAAGCGTAAAGGCTTGCAAACTTTTACTGGCATCACCCGCACCCAAGGTTTCTGAGCGTGTTTCACCGTGAGTCGCTTTTGCAACATTGGCAAAAATTTTTACGGTGTCGCGCTTGTAGGTGTAGGCGAGTTTTTTCTCAAGTGTGATGGTGCTTACTGTTTTATCACCCGGTAAGTCTTCATGGTAACTCTGCTCAACATTCGCGAGCATGGCGAGTTCACTTTGGATAATTCCACTGGTACCGGGAATATCACTGCGCTCGCCAGAAATAATTAACCAGCGCCCGGCTTGCAGGCCAGGATAAAGTTCAGCGAGTTCTATTTTGGTGGATACATCTTGGGTAGGAACATCATCTTCGTTCTGCTCAACTTCATTTCCTATATCGTCATAAATAGGTCCTTGTGCGAGTTGTAATTTTTCACTTTGTGTTCGGACTATAGTTTTTCGAAGCTGGCGAATTGTTTGCTCATTTGCATCGCGCCACGCGTCACTTAATAGTAGATGGGTAGTTTTTCCGCTCAAGGTGTAGGCGGTGTGAGTTCCGGTTTGGGCCGATTTTATGACAACGAGCGATCTGTGCAAACCATTAATAGACCTTCCAAAAGAGGTCAAAGGCTTGTCAATTAAAACATAGTCACCTGACTTTATTGCGTCATAGTTGTTATCGAGAAACATTTCGCTTGTATCTGAACTTTCTATCTGCCAGTCACTTGGCGATGGTTTTGAAACATAGCGAATATTTTCTTTTAGTTGCGAATCGACAGGAACCATTTCCATAGGTACGGGAGCATTGTAACCAAACACAGGTGCATTCAATCGCAGGATATAAACACTTTGTAATTCTGCTATTTCAGTTTCGGGATTTGCATTAGCCCAGGCGTCATAAAAATGTGTGCCAAGTGATGGACTGAAATTAACCATTATTTGCGGTATTGCGTCGGCTTGTTCATTAAATAGAGTCGCTACATTTTTGCGGATATCCAGTCCGCTACGAGGTTGCAGCGTCGTTGCTTTCAATAGGGGTTTCATAAGATTTGCCGCATTGGTTGTTTCTATAAGCGGATTCACCTGACTATTTAAACTTCCACCTAACTTTTTAACAAATTCTTCAACCAAGTTTTTTAAGTCCGGTTGAGCAGTATCAGCAATTCCTACGCCAGCAGCTTGCTCAATCTCCGAAAAACTTCTCCATGAACCCAGGTTGATATTGGTCACCAAATAGTTAAATCTTTCTTCGCCTTTTACTTTACTAAATTCTTTTTTAAATCCATCAAGAATTTCAAGAACGGATTGGGTCGCAATATCTCTAAACACCGGCTGTAAAATAATTTCCGTTTTATTTTCTGCGAATAATGATTTGGTTTCTTGTACGCGTCGAATATATTTTTGGTCTTCTGCTTCGCCGTAGACAAATACTAAATGATCATCCGTTTTTAAATTCAGTGCTGTTCCCTCTGCGTAAATTTTTTCAATGGTCAGCACGTCATCGCTGGTGATATTGAGCGGTTTAGTCATACGTGGTTTTAAATTATTCCAGGCACGGCGGGCTTTTAAATCTTCGCTGGTTTCAAAAGATTGCGGCAATTCGCCGGGGCCGGGGATGCTCTGTGCGCGAGAACCTTTTGGAATTAAGGTTTCTTCCTGCGCGTTATCATCCAATGAAAATGCTAGGAAGGTGCTGGCTGAAACGCCGGGGCGTAACTGGTAGCCCACGAGTTGTGCCATTTCCAACACCGAGCGGCGTTGTGTTGCAGTGCGCAAATAACCTTCGTTGACATTGCGTTCGTTATAAAAGCTAAGCACGTCCGCCACTGTTGCCCATGCATCTAACAGGGCGATGGCGGGATCATCCAGCGCTCGCGTATTTAATCTTGCAAGTGCCGGATAATCGCGACTCGACAAGCGCGCCTGCATGGATGAAAAAAAGCTGGCGTGGGTGCCAACGCGGTAGGAAAGTGCATCTAGCCCCGGGCGATTCATTAACGTTTGCGGCGTGCTGACTTCTACACCTGCGCAGCAACCGCAGTCGGTTATCGAATTATTTGAGTTACTCATCTGCCACCTCGGATATCCAATATCAAGTTGCCGTGTTCGGGGAAATTCGGGTCCTGGTCGAGCTGTGCAATTTCGAAGAGGCCAATGGGTAAGATGCCATCTTCAAGTTCTGTTTCAGCGCAAATAAATTGGCGTTTGAGTTGAGTGACTACGGCGTTTTCCACGCCGGGAATTGCCTGGGCTACAGCGACAAGTTTGCTGAGGTGAATGCCCTCGCCAAAACTCAGATTGTCCGGGTGGAAAAAGCCTTTGCGTCCTCCAGGTAAATTTCGATTGCTAAAGGCTTCTTGCAGCGCAAGTTTTACGTGTGCGCGTAAATAATGAGGGAGCACTTGTACGCAGAGTTTTACTTCTATGGGGACATACCTGGCTTGCGCGATGACTAAGTCGTGGCCAATTCGGCGGTAGCGATTGAGGTGATGCTTAATGTCATGCAGCAGGTCTTCATCCACTTCTTCATCAGCTAGCGGATCTATGGCGATAAACACCTGGTACCAGCTACCGGTCCATTGCAATCTGGCGGCGGCACGCTGCACTTTATCGCCAAAATCACGCAGGACTATGGCTTCATAATCTTGTGCCGTAATGGCTCGTTTTAACGTTTTCTTGAAGGCATGGGGTGCAAATAATTTGGCTTCGGCGACGGGTTCGGGGTTGGTGCCGCCCGCTGCTGGCAAGGGATTGCGAACCTTCAAAAAAGTGTCCGGAGCACCTACATCCTCGCGAAAAACTATATGGGTGATGGATTCGGCTCCCACATTGCCAGCCACTCCGTTACCAACGCGATAGCGAGCATGAAAGCTTGCTCCTGCTGTCGGTGCTTGCCCGCAGCCATGGGTGCCGAAACGTAGATAGGCGGTACGATCATCCTCCACTTCCACCACAAAATGCGGGTCGTCGTCAGTACTGCCCAACAAGTCCAGCTTTGGCCACCAACTGGATTTACTTTCTTCTGTGCTCGCTTCGGTCAGCGTAATTGCGGGCAAAGCCGTGCGTGCATCCTGGATAAGCAAGCTGCTGGCTGGTGTGTATTCGGTTCTACGACAACCGTTGCGTTTTACCTTGCAAGGCACCAAGGGCTGGCTAAAGGTGAGGTTAGTTTGTGAAAGTGTTGGCCGGAGTTTACCTGCTTTGCGCAAGGTTTCGTGAGGTTCGCAGCCGTCGCCGCAGGGCGGGGTGACCAAAGTTTCCGGTACTGACCATGTGGGTTCATCCAAAAACGTTTCTCCGTGATCCACCAACAGAACATTGCCGCGCACCAGGCTGACATCTTCAATAATTGAACAGTCTTCACGATTAATGGATGACACGCACAGAGCAAAGGGCAGGGCATCCTGCTCAGCCCATTCAACCTCCCAGATGAGTCTGCCTGTTAGTGGATCTTGCGATCTTTGGGTTTTTACCAGGCGCACTGCATGGCGATGTTGGGGATCGGCATCTCCCGGATGGCCAGTATTAGGGCCCTTAACTTCCTCGAGCAGCAAAATGTCACATGGCTTTAAATGCAATTTGTAGTCGGAATCCTGCGGACTAGGCTGCCGGGAATTGCCAGGGGTTTCTTGATGATTTTTATATCGGTCACCGCCGACATCACAGCTGTTTGGCTCTTCAGGTGGGATATAGCTGGCAACACCGGGATCGAGTAGGGTTGCACTGGTAGAATTTGCCGCAAGACAGCACCGGGCATCTCCCCAGGTGTAGATTTGAATAGCATTATGGGCGTTATAGAACGCGAGGTTATCGGCAGGGTTAGCAACTAAAGGCTCATAAACCAAATAAGGTTTAGGCTGGCTTTTGGGTAAGTCATCGGCCCGGATTTCAGTGTTGTAGCCTGTGTCTGCGAGGCGAGTGATCAGGTAGAAATCCTTTGGCGACAGTTCAGTGATATCTGTAGCAAGCTCGAACACTACCCAGGTGCGAGCATTGCAGCCTTCATGAAGGTGGTAATCCACCAGACGCACATGGCGCCGCACGGATACTCGACGTCGCGCTGTATCCAGATAGGCTTCGGTGGCTACTGCGTCCTGATAATAACTGAGGTGATCGCCCACATAGGCAAGCAGTTCAACCAGAGTTATTCCCAAGTCTGGAATATGGCGCTCGCGCCACTCCGGCATGGTAAGCGCCATACGGTCGAGGATAAGTTGGCGAAAGCTGGAGTAGTCCTTGGCGAGGTAATTGATCTCAGGCTCTGGCAAAAGCGCAGGCGCGCAGTGGCTGGGGGTTTTACAATCCAGATCACTCGGGCAACTAGCCTTGAAAGTGAATTCCACACTGCTGTAGCGCGGGTCAAAGCCACGCATAGGTAGGTAAGTTTTAAGCCCGCCTTCATCGCTATAAATTGGGCGTTTGGTAGCTGCATCTATTTCAATAACGCTGAGGCGATAAGTGGAGAAATCGCCATATTTATCCAGAAAAACTTGCACATAATCGTCGATATCGGCTGCTTCTTCGCGGTGTATATCAATATGAGTTAGCTGGATATCTACAATTCGCCGACCACCTTCAATACGAATATTCTCGGGTTGCAATTCACTGGGCGCCTTACCCAAAAAATATACTGTAAGCACGCGCTGGCACTCGCTGACCTCCACATAATCCAGACCATTCCAATTGTCCTTATTGCGGACTTGATCGCGCCGACGTTCGCTTTTGCAAGCCAAACGCGTGCTTTTCAAAGCCACCGGGGCATTGTTCATGACGCACTCCTTTCAAAAGTTTCCAAACGTAATTCCTGGGTGCGGCGCACCAGATACTGCAGGCTGACGCGCAAGGTAGAATCCTGGCTGGTCACTTCCAGCCCCTGGATTTCGATGATATCGCCCAGCCAGCGCTGTAATCCCGATTGCACCGTAAACTGCAAAGTCGCAGCAAGTTCGGCGCTATTAGGTGCAAATACCAGCTGTAAGAGCCCACTGCCAAAATCCGGTCGATTCAGTCGCTCACCCGTATTGGTAAACAGGAATTGTTCGATCATATTGCGAATATGCGGGTCGCCACCCGTCTGGGCAGTACGGCCGCGCTGATCGAAATGAAACGGAAAATCTATATTGTCCATAGTGTCCTCACGCTTGTTCCTTAAATGGGTCGGGCCTAAATTGGCGGAGCCTTACATGGCAGTCACTTTCGGTATAAAAGGTACAAGGAGCGGTGTGCCGGTCGGCACACACAGCACCGGGTTTTGGAACAGCACCAGCGGCATGCCGTTGGAAAACACCTTAGTGCTGAAGGTCACCATGGCTGAAACGCAGGGACCGTTAGCGGTAGGTGGCGGTGGGAATGTGCACCCGGCAATGACGCAAGGGCTGGCGAAGGAAAGCGAAACCTGGCCGTAGACCTTAACCCTTGGATTGGGGATTGCCGTAGGCACAGCGCCACCGTGGGAACAAGTCAGTTTGGTATGAGCGAGGCATCCGGGCATCTTAGGTCACCACCAGTGCAATTTTATTGATCATCACCGCTGGACCCATAAGCTCCACCGATGCTCCTTTACCGTTATTCAAAAAAATTCCCGCATCGTTAACCACAATTGATGCCCCTGTTGTACTGCGCAGTATGATTCCCCCCGTAGTCGGTACGGGTGGCATGACTGGCGGCGCGGGCACAGGTGGCAGATCGCTCACGATCACCGCGTTTTGCAACATCGATTGAATAACAATATTGGGGTCCGTCGGATTGGTCGCGTTGAAGGCGGCTACTGGAACCTCCGCGAAAACTCCCCAAAAGCTGCCCACCCAAATGGGATGATTAGGATTACCTTGTTCGAACTCGATCCACACTCCGTCGCCAATTTTAGGAATGGCGTAAAAGCCGTTTTGCTTACCCGCTACAGGGAAGCAGGGCATGGCCCAGCTTGAAGGGACTATGCCGAGCACATCCGGCACCATGGCCATAATGCGCCCGCGCTGCTCGGGGTCCACATTCATAAACACTGTGCCACGGTATTTTCCGTAGTAACGCTTTAGTGCTTTGGGCTTGCTTCCAGTCATGACGTCACCTTTTTCATGGCATAACCTTTGGTAGTGTGGAAATCAGCCCATTGCGGCTGAGTTCAAATTCCTGTTTGTACTGTCCTTGTTTAATTTTGTGTTTCACTTTGGTCACATAGTGCAAACCGTCGTAAGCCAAACCCACGCCGCGTACACCCACTAATTGCCGTGCCTTTAAAATGCGGCCGTAGCGCAATACGTCCAAACTTCCCTGACCGCTAACGGCATCCGCCGCCAAAGAGGCTTCGGCCAAGCCAATCATGAGCGCCTTGGGAATGGAAAATTTGGAGAGGTCGTCCCTCACAGGTGCCAGGGAGCCCAAATTGCCCGGGATAGGGGGAATTAATCCCAAGGGTGGATTGAGGGGCGTGATGGGTGGAATGGGGATGGGAATCGGGACCTTGGTGATCTCGTTATAGATATACACAATCGGCAACTCGTTTTTCTGGTTGTCGAAACTGAAACTCAAACTTTCTACATTGGTGTGTGCATCCATATCTACATTAAGCGCGGGTTGAGGTATGCCTACCTTAATCCTCGGGCCCCAATAGGCCAGGTTAGTACCTACCGCTGGCCCAGGCTCAACGTAAAAAACATAACCTACGTCCGCAGCAAGTTCACGTATGTAATCCAGGTCTGTGCCTTGCTGGCTTGGTATATTGCCCGTGGGGATTGGGACATCAATCATCACGCTGGGAATGACTAAGGGAATAACGCCAAACATGGCGTACTTCAATAGCATGAGTGCAACGCGCCCCTCGGCAGGCATAGCCGGAAAGGGGAAGCCACTGAAATCAATCAAGTTCATTACGCGGCTGACGTCTTCGCCGGTAATTACCAGCATAGGGTGCGTGCTATCAGTGCCGGATGCCATTTGGTGGTTGGTGATAACGCCATCCATAACCACTTCAGACGAACCGCGAATGTTCACCACAATTACCACCCGCATAAACAGGAGTGGGCTGCCGCCAGTTAACAGAAATAATATTTGCAGCGGTGAATTCTTATCAATCTTGAATTTCAGCTGGAATAAATTGCCGGTAGAGTCCATTTCACCCGTAGTTACCTCAACTTCGGTCAAGGCTTCCAATACGGATTGCGACACCGGAATAGGCACTACCGGCCCAATCATTAGCGATAACTGGATTCCACTAACCATGAGGCGCCCCCGGTATTCCTTCGGGTAAGGTAATGCGCAAACGATAACCCTGCTGCTCAAGTTCGCGGGGGTGAAGTGCGCGATTGGCATCACACAAGCGCCAGAATAACTCCGGGTTACCAATAAAATGTGCAGTGAGATTGTCCAGCCGCTCACCCTGAGTTACCACGTGTTCTTGCAACACATCAAAGCGCTCAGGGTGGGGCACAAAACGACGTTGGAAATAAACCGTTTTGTGTCCATCAGCAGATTCGCGCACAAGTGTTGGCAAACCGTAATAGCGGCTCGTTGTTGGCAACGACGATGCGGTTGCGCTCAGTTGAAATAATTGCTGTAAGGCTAAATTTGGGTCAATCATTCCTTTTCTCCCGTTACTCAATTGTGCAAATGCAAAAACTTTTTTTAAAATCTTTTCTAAACTCTGTTCATATCCAGCGCGGCAATCACACCGTTAATTTGGGAGTCGTCATCCTCGCATAAGCGGGGATCCACCGGGCTGCGCTCCAGCTTTTAATTGTAATTTTTTTAAAAGCTGGATCCCCGCCTACGCGGGGATGACGATTCCCTACTAAATAATTCTCGTCTTAAAAACTCTGCAAATAATTCTTAAACTCCGCTAATACCCAAGCTGGAAAAACTCCCATTCACCGCTTTCTTCGCGAGCTGTTCTTTGTTGAGCAAATAACTCATAAACAAACTACCGCCTTTATGGTTGAAGCCCAAATCATTCACATTCAACACGCGCATTCCCAAACTTACTTTTGCGCGAATAGGATTGAGGTTCACATCAAAGGCTTCTTCAGTAATGCTGAATTCGGTTAAGCGCACGGGCACAATTCGCTGCTGGCTCCAGACAAACAACATCAACGCCGACTCCATAGGCGCAATTTCCAAAGTACCTGACTGCGCCAAACTGTTATTAGATTGCAGCTGCACACTGGTTGGATAAATAATTAATTCCAGTGCAGACAATTGTGGATGCAAACCCACACTAATCGCTGTGCCATTCACTACTTCAAGCTGATCAGTTGCATCAATTTCTGCTTCAACTTTTATGGTCTCCACTGGCGGACCTTTTAACCGCAGCGCTTCCGAACGATCACCACTTTCGCCAATTCCCTGTACCTGCAAACTGCGCGAAATACTGTCCGGGTTGTATTGCATAGCAATAATCCGCCGCACCGCCGAGGTCACCGGATCAAGCAATACAATTCCACCTTTAAGGACTTTGGGAGTGCCTGGGAAACTGGTCATAAATTTCTACCCTTCATTAACAATATTCCTTGCTGGTTACGCATTTTCATTTCGGCTGTTTGCTAAATTGGTGGAATTCCCGTAGGGTCAAGATCCTTTCTTGCCGCAATACATTTATCACGTTCTGTACCCGCGTCGAAAGCAACAGAACAAACATCCTCAGCGAGTAAAGGATTACTTTCCTTATCCATTTTGCTAAAAGGATCTCGCGGATTTTTCGTTTTTTTCATTTGCTCAACAAACCAAATCAGTCGCGTCGGTACACTCATTCCTTCATTGTCTGAGTGACTCTCTATGTAATCATAACGATCGCCCAAGCCAAGGGCATGATGAGCTTCATGAGATAAAACGATAGGCGATGATGCCCAGTTTCCAGAGTTGGGCCACTCACAAAATTTGACCGTAAACTCAAAAACATCCGCACCTTTTTTATCAACAAACTCAATATCCAGATGGTAACCTTTGGTGGACATAGATACGGACCTTTCAACCGCATCTTCCAACGATTTTATGCTTTTAACATCAGCCTTAGGACCATTGAGTTTGACTTTCATTTTTACGAGGATGTTTCTCGGATCAGACCGATCTACCGTAAATATTTTCCCGTTTTCGCCCTTGCGTTTGGTTATATTCGTTCCTTTGGCGACTTCGATTTCATCAAGATCGGAAAATGCGCCTCCCCACAATTTTTCTGTCCCCAGAGCATCATTAACGGCATCTCGATTTTCTTTCTCATTGTCTGCGGTACAATCGTCTTTTCCTTCAAATTTTGTGCTTATAGCGAGCATCAATTTTTTTAAATAATAATTACGTTGGCCTTCTGCATCACCTAGAGGTTTTTTCTGTGCTTGTGAAACAATCCACATGACATTCGCCTTTGCAGAGCCAGGTAATTTTTTATATTCGTTCGTGCCCCAAATCTTTTTTTCCAAAATCTCAGCTTCAGTTCGCAACTTGTCTTGCTCCAATTTTTTAGCTGAGGCATCCGAAGCATCTGCTTGTTTTTTTTTATCGGCTTCTTGCCGAGAAATCTTGTTTTCTACCCCTCCTTGCTGCACCACATGCGTTAATTCATGTGCGAGCAAATGTTTTCCCTGTTGCGACTCCGGTGAAAATTTTCCGCTGTCAAATACAATATTATTTCCAGCGGTGTAAGCATTCGCATTGATATCGCGTGCGGATTGCGTAGCATTGCTATCTGTGTGAATTCGTACACCTGAAAAATCCTGATTAAATCGTTGTTCCATATCCCTGCGAACAACATGTGGTAATGGACTGCCAATGCTCGATAAGGTGTGTTCAACACTTGCAGGAATTTCATCAGCTTGTGCGGATGATTGTGCAGCGCGCCGTTGAATTTTTGGTGCGGCTAGATTGCTAAAGGCATGAGTGGATTTATTGCTCAATACCTGATCTGCAACGCGATCTGCTTC
>CBHTVU010000031.1:0-23136 GCA_966096785.1 uncultured Gammaproteobacteria bacterium
GGAAAGAAATTTACGTTTTTTGCAGACCCTGATGGATTGCCTTTGGAGATTTATGAAGTAAGAGATTTATAAGCTGGGAAATAAATACCAAGTAGGGAGTCGTCATGCCTGCGGGATGACGACTCCCAATTAAATAAGAAGAATAATCAAATCGCCCTATACAAGATCCCAGGCTCACACCGAACCATTTCAAATAAATCTCCCGCCCCAGCCAAACCCTCGGAAGACCCGAGATATAAAATCCCTTGCGGTTTAAGTGCGGCATGAATTTTTTGCAGAATTTGGCGTTTTAAATCGGCATTGAAATAAATAAGTACATTGCGGCAAAAGATAATGTCGAACTTACCTAAGACAGCGAAGGAATCCATTAAATTTATAGGACGAAAATCAATTCTGTCGCGCAAAACAGGTTTTACTCGCCAATTATTTTCAACCTTGTCAAAAAATCTATCCAGGCGTTCGTTGGATAATCCGCGCATTACAGACAATTTATCGTATTCGCCCTGCCGCGCTTGTTCCAATATAGTCACGGACAAATCGGTCGCTACTATTTGTACCTGGCGCGGTAAGGTTCCCATATTCCGCAATTTGAATTCTTCAACATTTATGCTGATGGAATAAGGTTCCTGGCCGGAAGAACAGGCAGCAGACCAAATACGAATGGGGCCAAACATTTTATTGTTGCCACTCATTAGCTGCGGAAGTAAGGTATTTTTTAGGTGCTCGTAGGGATATATATCGCGAAACCAAAAGGTTTCATTGGTGGTCATGGCATCGATAACTTGTTCTTTTAGTTTTCGATGGAGACCTTGTCTAAGGCTTCGAACTAGCTCACCAAAATCAGCAATTTTATTTTCGTCCATCAAACGTCGCATGCGATTGGTAACAAGATATTGTTTATTGTCGCCTAAAGAAATTCCACACGCATCTTCCAGAAATTGCCGAAACTGATCGAACTCAGCTTGATCTACATTATCCCGCGCCGCCACTTTGGCAAACACATCGTTATTCCCATTGGCGTCTTTATTTATCATAGGCACTCTTAGAAATACTACAACGAATGGGTGAGCCTGCTTGCCCACAAGGCATTATTTAATTTTTTCCGGCATCACTCTGCTTGGGACGGCAACAAACTTTCACCGGTGATGGCCAGGACGCGATCATTAACGCGACGAGCCAATTCATCGGGATGGAATTTTGCCAGGAAATCGTCGGCGCCCACTTTGCGCACCATAGCCTCATTAAATACGCCGCTCAGTGACGTGTGCAAAACAATATGCAATCTTTTCAGATCCGGGTGGTTACGCACTTCGGCTGTAAAGGTATAACCGTCCATCTCCGGCATTTCAATGTCACAAATAATCATGACCAATTCTGCGTAAGGATCTTTGCCTGACGCCAATATCTCTTTCAGATAAACAAGTGCTTCTGCACCGTCTTTTTTAAGCGTGGTACGAATGCCCATGCCTTCTACTACGCGTTGAATCTGCTTACGCGCAATCGTAGAGTCATCAACAATTAAAACGTGTTTTTGTACGACCTTATCGGCGATACCATCTTCGATAACGCCGGCAGATACTTCTTCTTTCATAGGCGACACTTCGGCGAGGATTTTTTCCACGTCGATAATTTCAACCAATTGACCGTCAACCTGAGTAACCGCCGTGAGGTAATGTTCTCTACCAGCACCTTTTGGCGGGGGATGAATATCACCCCAATTCATATTCACGATACGTTCAACTGAACGCACTAAAAAACCTTGGGCCGTGCGGTTATATTCAGTAATGATGACGAAGCAACTTTCTATATTGGCCAATTCACGGCGGCCGATAGCCAGGTTCATATCCATAATAGGAATTGTTCCACCGCGAATATGCGCGACACCA
The DNA here is from genome assembly GCA_966096785.1 of uncultured Gammaproteobacteria bacterium. Lineage (GTDB taxonomy): Bacteria > Pseudomonadota > Gammaproteobacteria > Pseudomonadales > Cellvibrionaceae > Cellvibrio. Next base: position 1,887 of record CBHTVU010000031.1, read on the forward strand.
CGAACCACAGAATTACGGCCTGGAATTGCATTTAAAGGCGGGCATTGCAAAACTTCTTTTACCTTAAATACGTTGATTCCGTATAGCTGTTGACTACCCAGCCGGAATAACAAAAGCTCAAGACGATTTTGCCCAACCAATTGCGTGCGCTGGTTGACGCTATCCATTACACCGGCCATGCCATCACCTCTTTCATATTCAAACGGATTTACAATTCCCACGCTGCCTGGATGACTAAGCTGCATCTATTTAAGTGCATCTAAAACGAGGCTTCATTTATCAACTGCTATTTTCAAAAGGAAAACGGCACAGACTTTGCTTTTATCATCTTTGAAACTAATTACGGCAAAATGCCGACACTCTTTAGGTTGATTGCAAATGAAACTGAATGTTCTCGCTCAAAAGCAGCAATCCGCCTTATGAGAATAGGACAAATTATGAAATTTCGTAGTTTTTATATAATTTTCTTTTGCAGACAACTTAGCGTAAACCTAAAAAATGTCGCCAAAAGTTTTAGCCTGATAAGTGTATGCATGGTTTTATTGTGTCAAAGCGCCAATGTGCAGGCACTTGTTGAAAATATTGATCAGATGGAAACCAAAGTCGCCCAATTTTTGACAGATGAATACAAAGCTAGTGATGCAGTTAAAGTTGAGATAAAAGTAAATAATCTCGACCAGCGTCTGCGTTTGGCAAAATGCGATCAGGAACACTCACTGATTTTGAAAGATATAAGCAAAAGCGGCGGGAACGTTAACGTAGAAGTGTCATGCAAAGGAACCATATCCTGGACAATCCTCGTCCCTGCACTGGCAAGAGTTTACCGTCCGGTGGCAATTGCAAGCCGCAACCTGGAACGCGGCAATGTAATTACTGAGAATGATTTAACCACCGAAGTTAAAGATATCAGTAATTTTCGCATGGGTTTTGCGCTGATACCTGAAGCATTAATTGGGAAGGAATTGAAAAGTGCCATTAATAAAGGTGAGACTTTTCGTAATTCGTCTCTGGATTCACCTTTAGTCATTAGACGCGGCGATACAGTAAGCATGGAAGCCACCATTGGCGACATAAGTGTGAGGACCAACGGCACTGCAGTGAGTGACGGCAGGATTGGCCAACAGATAAAAGTAAAGAATCTGCAATCTGCACGGGTCATTAACGCCAGAGTAGTTGCGTCAGGCAGAGTACAAAGCATTTTATAACTAGGTCTATGATAGGTTTTGTCTTCATGAGCCTCATAGACCCAACTAAGATTACATTATGAACACCGATTTAAAGACACTTGACCTAAACCATCAAAAAGTTAAAAAACTTGCTAAAGTTCCAAGGCAAGCGGCCGACAACCCTCATAGGGAAGCCCTACTCAAGAGATACTTAATGACAGTCTCTTTATTAGCAGCCTCTTTGAACTCATAGCAATCGTTGGGGAACGACATCATGGTTATAGATACAAACAACATTAATTCATCTGGCGGTGCCAGTGGTACGCGTGGTCGCACTACGGCGCCAGTGACGACCAATAGCACTAAAACATCGACGCCGGCACCTGCAGAAGCTGCAGTCGCCAGCAGCAAAGACAATGTTGTACTTAGCTCGGAGGCTCAGAATATGGTGCGCCTACAAGCTAAAATCAGCAGTTTGCCCGATGTTAACCTGGATCGCGTTGCGGCTATTAAGCTAGCCATCGCTGAAGGTCGCTTTGAAATAAATCCTGAGCGCATTGCAGAAAATATGCTCAAACAGGATGAGCTTTTAGGCTAGGCGCTTTTTTACATTAACGGCTCGCTGCGTTAAAGCTCCACTATTTTCAAAAACGGATTCGGTCACTCCCCCAACGTGACAGGATTACTTAAACCACGAGGTTGCTATGTCTCTCAATGCCCAATTCCTGCGCGATATGCTTACGCAAGATACAAACTACGTTAAGCAATTGAAACTTCTGCTGTTAAAAGAACGCGAACTTCTGGAACAACGCCAGACTGAAGGCATGCAAGAAATTGTCAGCCAAAAAGACCACATTCTCGGCAACCTTTCCTTTACTGCTAAACAACGCGAACAACTCTTGCGTACTGCTGGTTTAACAACGGACCTGGCGGGTTGGCAGAAGTTTTTAGGGCGCGATGCCACTACCCTTCCATTAATTCCCGGTTGGCAGTTGCTCACTGACGAATTTATTGAATGCCAAAGTGCAAACGAAATAAACGGCAAAATGATTAACCGCTCTAAACAAACTTTGTCGCACTTACTTAACCTTATTCGTGGCCAGGTTGCAGCTCCGTCGCTCTACACCCAAAAGGGTTCAACGACCAACAGCAGCAGTACTCATACGGTAGCCAAAGCTTGATATTTGAAGTGCTTTGCCAAGGTGAAGCACTTCCCCATTTTTCACTGCGTCTCTTAATTGATTCAAATTCAACTATCAAATAAGTTTCCATTCTCAATATTCCATACCCTAATTTTTCGTTCCGCTCCAATTTTGCACCTCATTGTTTATGGAATCCTTTGCTTATCCCTAAAAAATTCATACAATGCGCGCGCTCGCAATTTTTTCACTAGTGCGAAGCCATTTTTTGTCCTCATAGCTTAAATGGACAGAGCACCTGCCTCCTAAGCGGGCGATCCAGGTTCAATTCCTGGTGGGGACGCCATCTCGATTCACACTGCCTTCAGGCGTAATTCTTATGAATCTTGTTTTATTTTCCCAAGCAGATTTTATTGGCGAAAATTTAATCGCTATTCGTGATCAGCGCCGCTTACAGCATATAAAACAGGTTCATCAAATCAAATTAGGGGACACACTTAAGCTTGGCCTTATTAATGGCAACATAGGTTCAGGGCAAATTGTGTTTTGCAGTGACGTGGAAATTCATCTGGCGGTTTCCTTAACGCAGGCTCCACCTAAACCTTTACCTGTTACATTGGTGCTCGCGCTGCCTCGACCAAAAATGTTGAAGCGCACCTTGCAAACTATCGCCACACTGGGCGTGAAAAGAGTTTATTTAATAAATTCCTATCGCGTTGAAAAAAGTTATTGGCAAACACCATTGCTTGATGAAAGTGCCATCAACGAGCATCTACTTATTGGTTTAGAACAGGGCTGTGATACGCAATTGCCTGAAGTGCATTTGATTAAACGCTTCAAACCTTTTGTAGAAGATAATCTTGCAAATATTGTGGGAACAACACGAGCGCTTGTTGCTCACCCCTACACAGAATTACCCTGCCCTGCGCAAATTGATTACGCGATTACTCTCGCTATAGGCCCGGAAGGTGGATTTATTCCCTACGAAATAGATCTACTACAGAAGTGTGGATTTACTGCAGTAAATTTGGGAGAGAGGATTATGCGAGTTGAAACAGTCGTACCTTATTTATTAGGCAGGCTTTACTAAGATATCTTCATTTTTATTTTACGAATGCTATTTAACCTACGCATTTTTTTCGCGGTTTTTTATATCTTCTGACAAAATATTTTCAAAGTCCTGGATACTAACAGCGGGGCTAGATAAATAGCCTTGATAATAATGACAACCGTATTGTCGCAAGATTTTCAGCTGCTCAGGTTGCTCTACTCCTTCAGCAACTAATTCCATATCCAGCAAGCGACCCATGGTAATAATGGTTTCTACCAGAACGCGATCGTTACGATCTTCGATAATATCCCGCACAAAACCCTTATCAATTTTTAAAGTACTTACCGGCAAACGTTTTAAATAACTGATGGACGAATAGCCCGTACCAAAATCATCCAGTGAAAAACTAATACCATAATCAGCTAAAGTAGTCATTGTAGTAATTGCTTCATCTACACGCTGAATTACAATACCTTCGGTAATTTCCATGTCCAGTGAATTGGAAGGAATACGATGTTTATTCAAGGTGTTTACAACATCATCAACAAACGCGTTTCTGCGGAATTGACGCGGGCTTATATTGATACTTAAACGTGCACCATCCCGCCATAAACCCAAACCATGCCAACGTTCAAGCGCTCTACAGGACTCTTCCACAACCCACTGCCCAACATCAATAATCATCCCCGACGTTTCCAGCACAGGAATAAAGTCAATTGGGGAGATGGTACCTTTAGTGGGATGCACCCAACGCAGTAAAGCTTCCGCACCTATAACAAAGCCTGACATGACATCAATTTTGGGTTGGTAAAATAATTTAAATTGGTGCTCTTCCAAGGCTCGGTGTAAATCACCCTCCATCACCAATTGACGACTGACTTTATCCGCCATTTCTTCGTTAAAAAATTCTATAGAATCGCGACCTTTCTCTTTCACCTGATACATAGCTGTGTCGGCGTAACGCAAAAGTTCGTGCACTGAATTATTTTTATCGGGGTACACCACAACACCCACACTGCAGGTAACACGAAGCTCCATGCTATCGTACAGGCATGGTTGTGAAATCACTGAGCGAATTTTTTCGCTGATTTCACCGGCACGCAAAGCGGCGGTTTCAATATTTTGATCAAGCACCGTGAGTACGACAACAAACTCGTCACCACTCAAGCGTGCCACCAGATCCTCATCGCGTACCGTTTTTTGCAAACGATTAGCAACTTCTTGCAATACCCGGTCACCAACGGGGTGGCCGAGAGAGTCATTAATATTTTTAAATTGATCAAGGTCGATAAATAACACCGCGCCGTAATATTCGTGACGTTCAGCGCGACGTAACTCATGCTCCAACCGCTCAACTAGTTGCAAGCGATTCGGTAAGCCAGTGAGTGAATCGTGATGAGCCATAAATTCCATTTTGGCTTGCGCATTCTTGCGATCAGTAATATCTACAGAGACAATCAGTGCGACTTTCTCATCATAAAATGCGAGCGGCATGATGTGAGTTTGCAAAAATAACTGGCGGCCTGTCGCAGTAATAAACCGCTCTTCAATAACATCCAGTTCTTCATTACCGCGAATGACGCGATAATCATTTTGCAACATGGTATCTATATCAAACACAGAATTTTTTAGTAATTGACGCACATGTAGATTGCGCATTTGCTCAGGCGTAAAACCCAGTTCGTCTGCTAGAGCTTTGTTGGCAAACAGGTAATAACCGGCAATATTGCGGGCCCCAATCATCACCGGGAGGTTATCAATAATTTGACGCAAGTGTTCTTCACTTTTGCGCAATGCCAATTCAACCGCACGGCGTTTTGCCAGTGACAGCTCAACGATGTCCAATAAATGATTTGAGTTTGCAATTAATTGTGCGAGCTCATCACGACGACTGGGCGGTAATAATGTCAAACGATGAACACCCGGATGATCGGGATTAATATTGTTAATTTCACGAGAAAGTTTAACGAGTGGTTTGGTTAACATGAAATAAAACACAAAGAACAGCAGCAGTACTAAAACCATACTACGCAATACACCAAACAACATATTTGAATAGGCCCGCGCATAAAAAGGCGCCAGCCAAAGGTCCATATCCACCTTGAAACGAATGCTGCCGGTAGTGCCTTCGGCGTAACCGGGAATGGCTAATACATCTCTATATTCTTTAGTGGGTTCTGATATTTTTTTGGTTAACCAGCGTGTAGCTGCCGGGTCGCGGGGAATACTGGTTTGCGATAAAACGATTCCCTGCTCATCAGCAATAACAATTTCGTAAATAAATCCGTATTTTAATAGACCGGTAACGACCTCATCGGATAATTCTTCATCCAATGTTGCTACCGAACGCGCAGCTGGTGGCTTGGCAACCGCAATTACCTGATCAATAAATTTATTCAGTTCTTTTTGCTGCTCGTTATAGTCCAGGTAGGTTTGTAAAAGGCTCATGATAATACTGAGCACAAACGCCAAAATGACCCCTATTTTGGCCAGCTGAAAAGAAATTCCATGAATAAACGAGGGAGCCTTATCTCTCATGGGTGGGTACTTTGCGCTCAGTATGGTTGTTGTTATGGTGCATTTTTAATCTAAAATTCAACTCCAGTGTGCCCGTTAATCACACTATAAATTTCTGATCAAACCAAAAAATAATGCCTTTAAGCAGTATAGTTTAAACTTCCAAATTGACATAAATAAAACCGAGAATTATCGCGACACACCCTTTACCCACCTACTCCTCACAATCTCTGACGAAGCTTCAGATATCTACAGCGAATGGCTCTGCAACTGTAACCGCGTCGATATTCAAATCCCAAAAACCGCTTAAAGTCATTAGCTGAACAGGTTGAATGTTCGTAAACGCACAAAAAAATGGCCTGGAATTTGAATATACTCATCAATGACCCTATATAAATTGGCGTTAGTAAGAACTTTTCACCACCGTGAACGCGAGATGTTGAGGTTATTATGAGCATATATGTTGAAGATTTACGCGAATTCATAATTCGTCCTACACTCACTTCGTTGGGCGATTGGTCATTAGCAAATGAAAATTTGTTGCTGGGCACTGCAGCGCAGGAATCTCAATTGGGCTTTCGGATAGGCTCAAATTGCAACAGCTATCAGCTCGGCATCTACTGCATTTCGCCTTGGACTCACATTGAAGTGTGGGATAAGTATTTGATAACTGATCCTGAACTGGCATCTCGTTTACGCGGTCTCGCAAGCCAGCAACAATTCTTAAAATCTCCGCACGCAGAACTTATCACCAATCTTGGTTACGCCACCGGAGTAGCCTGGATGATTTATCGTCGCAATAACCTGGTATTAAGTGACAATATGCAACCGCGTGAGCTCGCCCACTATTGGTTGGACTACTACAACACCAGGGACATTATTCAAGCGGCGCGCCCTAAAGAGCTTGAGTTAGATAGATTTGAGAAAAATTTTAAAAAATTGGTCTTGTGCAATAACAATAATTTGGCAGCATAGTTAGGCATCTAGCTTACAAAAACCGATTTTTTAATTGTTTTACGAACAGAGACATCTATACTTTCCAGAACCTTCCACGATTTTCCAAGCTTTATCGAAAATCTGTTTAAAATTCCGCTCACGGCCTTTGTACAGAAAATGAGACAAGCCTTTTGTTTGCAGCATCTGCGTAATAGAATGGCGTTTTTTGTTTTATCTATTTGCACGACTGTGTTATCGCCATGACTCGCAAAGCTAATAGAAAAATCGCCGCCATTTCTTGAGGTTTAGCAATGCACGCCCGCTGTACTTACTATTCGTTGCTTAAGTTGCAACATTCGTTGTTCAATTCAGTTAGCTTTTTCATTTGCTGTGCAACTTTAATTCTTTTTATAGCTGAACCCACCCAGGCTGCAGCAAAGCAAGATGTTCGTAAAGCCCCTACTGCAAATAACCAAAATGCTAATTCAGTAACTGCGGCCCGCAAAGCAGAACGCATTTATTACATGGAAGCGCAAAAGGCTTTGGAGAAAAAGCAATTTGCACGCTACCGCGAGTTATTGCCAAATTTAAGAAATTATCCCCTCTTACCTTATCTGGAATATCAGGATCTGGGTGAGCGCTTAATGGGCTTGCCCACCAAAGAAGTTGAGCAATTTTTTAATCGTTATCCCAATTCTTATGTTGGTGAGCGCTTGCGCCACCGCTGGTTGCGCACACTCGCCATTAAAGAGCTCTGGAAAGAGTATTTACGTTTCTACGATAAAAATCTTACTGATCCCGAACTTGCCTGTTTGAACCTACGTGCAAAGCTTGCAACAGGCGATAAAAGCGCATTAAAAGATGTAGAGTCTTTGTGGAATGTAGATAAAGACCAACCTGCCGCCTGCGATGTCGTATTCAATGAATGGAAACGCGCGGGATATTTGACGCCCGAACTTCTGTGGAACAGGCATTTAAAGGCGGTTAAGGCAGATGCAATCAGCCTTGCCGTAAGCCTTGCCAAAGAGATGACCCCAGAACAACAAGTACACGCGATACTTTATGAAAACGTCGCACAAAATCCGCGTTTAATTTTACAAGCAGACAATTTCAAAGCTCAAACTCCCGAGACGCGCGCAGCTATTACCTTGGGTTTGGAGAAATATGCGGAAACAGATGCTGAGGAAGCCGCTGCGCTCTGGAACAATTATGCGAGCCGTACGGATTTTAGCCAGGATGAAAGATTAACGATTACCTACACTATTGCGCGCCAGTTGTTACGCCAGGATCACGGCAAAGAAGCAGAAAAAATAGTTGTCGCTAACCCCAACTTAAGTCGCCCGGATCTAATGGAAGCGCTGATCCGCGAAGCTTTAAAGCAAAAAGATTGGGAAAAAGCCTATCGCTGGATACTTCGCTTGCCCGCTGAAAGTAGAAAAACAGAACGCTGGACCTACTGGCAGGGACGCGTTATGGAACAACTCAAAATTGCTGAATTCGAAGGGAAAAAGCCGGTGGATTTTTATCAAAATGTCGCCGTAACACGCAGCTTCTACGGTTTTTTAGCGTCGGATAAATTGGGGATCAGTTACAGTTTGCTCGATAAACCTTTAAGCATTTCTAAAGAATTAATGACAAAAGTCGAATTTGATCCAGGCATTCAGCGCGCACGCGAATATTTTTTGTTGGGAAATTTGGCGGCGGCAAATCGTGAGTGGACATTCACAACCAACCATTTGCCAAGCACAGAAGAAATGGTAGCAGCTGGCCGTCTTGCGGATCGTTGGGGCTGGTATCGTCAGGCAATACAAACCATGCAGGACTCAGACTACTGGGATGATTTATCCGTGCGCTTTCCAATACCCTATCACGAGCAGGTGAAAGCTGCTGTCCGCGAAACATCCATCGATCCGCATTTTATTTTTGCAATTGCAAAACAGGAAAGCGCTTTCAGCGTAGATGCTACATCGCCAGTGGGTGCGCTGGGTTTAATGCAGCTTATGCCGACGACAGCAAAACAAACTGCAAAAAGAGCGGGCATTTTATTTAGACCACAAGATTTACTACAAGCGGATAAAAATATTAATTTGGGCAGCCGCTATCTTGATGAATTACTCGGCGCGTTTTCCGGCAATCGCATTCTCGCCGCCGCTGCGTACAACGCGGGACCAGGCCGCGTAAAACAATGGCTTAATAGCGATGAAAATAAATTACCGGTTGATGTGTGGATAGAAACAATTCCCTATAAAGAGACACGCTTCTACGTACAAAATGTTTTATCTTTCGCCGTAATCTACGCCTATAGAACTGGCACACGACAACCATTTATTACGCCGCAAGAAAGTGCGCGCGAATTGTAAACAAAGAATTACTCTTAACGGTATTTTTACGACTTTTTATGAATAACTTGTCGCAAGCGTTTTTGAACTACTTTCGCCAGTTCATCCGGTTGAAATTTGGAGAGAAAATCATCGCAACCCACTTTATCAACCATGGCTTTATTAAAGCTTCCGCTTAATGAAGTGTGCAAAACTACATATAAATCTTTTAACGCAGGATTTTTTCTAACTTCTGACGTCAATCTGTAACCATCCATTTCCGGCATTTCGGCATCGGTAATTAACATCAATATTTCATCGTCAATCTTGCGGCCTTCATGCAGCCACTGCTCCAGTTGTCGTAGTGCCTGCAAACCATCCTGAACATACATAACTTCAATACCAAGATTCTGCAAAGTGGCCTGAACCTGGCCTACTGCCGTTGGAGAATCATCCGCCAATAGCACTTTCAATTTGCGTTTTCTGGCTTCATTCGCAAGCTCTGAATCCAACACTTGCTCAGAAACTTGCGTGTTGTAGGGAATGATATCGGCGAGCACGCGCTCGACATCCAAAATCTCAATGAGCTGACCGTCAATTTGTGTAATAGCGGTCAGGAAATGCCCGCGTCCGGTACCTTTGGGTGGAGGCAAAATAACTTCCCAATTGAGGTTAACAATTCGATCAACACCGCCAATTAAAAATGCCTGCACAGAGCGATTATATTCGGCGATGATCAAGTTTGCGTTTGCAATATCCGTTAATGGCTCTGCGCCTATAGCTGCACTTAAATCAATAACAGGAATAGTTTGCCCACGCAAATAAGCGACTCCCTTAACATGGGGATGGCTGTGGGGAACGGAACGCAAGGCTGGCAATTTAACAACTTCCTGCACTTTAAATACATTAATGGCAAAAAGTTGCGCGCCAGTAAGACGAAACATTAAAAGCTCAAGCCTGTTTTCGCCCACCAACCTGGTGCGTTGATCTATAGATTCCAATAATTTAGACATTCGAGAACCGCTTTAGTATCCAAGCTCAACTTTCGCTGGCACGGGTGAAAATTCGGTGAATTCAAATGAGTATAGGTATAAATGATTCCACTCGCTAAAAAGCGTTGAAAAAATCAATTATGAAGCTAGGCCTTAACATTTCTTTATCGCATCCGGGCACATTGTATCGCAGGCATATCCAGCTACACTTATAATATATTTCGTTAGGGTTGTATGTTTTCCTATGTCGGACTCTCTTCCTCTTTTGGCGCGTCAGCCTATTTTCAACACCAGAATGAAGGTGGTTGCCTATGAGCTACTATGCCGATCCAGCCATATTAATCGGGCAGATTTTAGCAATGGCGATGCCGCCAGTTCGCAAGTATTACTCAACGCATTTACAGAATTATCTATCACCAATGTGGTAGGCAAACATCTGGCATTTATAAATTTCACACGAAATTTATTACAAACACCACCACCTTTCGATCGCAAACAATTGGTGGTCGAAGTTCTGGAGGGACAAAAAGTTGATAGTGCAATGTTGCATGCATTAAAAATATTGCGCGAACAGCAATATACAATTGCATTAGACGATTTTGTACTCACTTCTGAAACGCAAAGTCTTATTCCCTACGCCGACATTATCAAACTGGATGTACTGCATTTGTCCCCGCAGCAATTGCTTGATCACATCAAACACATTCAACCCTTCGGCATTAAATTACTTGCTGAAAAAGTAGAAACCTATGAAATGCTTGAGTTTTGCAAAGCAGCAGGGTTCGATTTATTTCAGGGTTATTTTTTAGCTCGTCCACAAATTATTACTGGACGAAAAATGGCAGACAACAAGCAGTCTGTTCTGCAGTTGATGGCCGCATTACAAGATCCTGATGTGCCTGTTGAAAAAATTGAAAAAATGATTGCTCGCGATACTGTATTAAGTTTCAAACTTTTACGTCTCGTAAATTCTGCTGCGTTTGGTCTCGCGCGAAAAGTCGATTCGCTCAGGCAAGCTATTGTGTTACTCGGTCTGAACAAAATTAAAAACTGGGTAAATATTCTCGCCATGTCAAACCTCGGCGATAAGCCCCATGAATTAAGTGTTTCGGCGCTCACACGTGCGCGCATGTGTGAAATGATTGCGAATGAAATGAACAGCAAATCAAAATTAGACGGCTTTTTTACAGTGGGTTTGTTTTCAACATTGGACGCGTTTATGGACTTACCCATGACAAGCTTGCTTGAGTCTATTTCATTAAGTGCGCACATTAACGATGCCATCCTTAAGCGGCTGGGCACAGAGGGCAAAGTGCTGGAAATTACCACCTTTTATGAAAAGGGGCTGTGGGATAATATTGATTGGGATTATCTTGCGACACACAATATTAACGCAGAAAAACTCGCGCAAATTTATGTTGATACTTTGGAATGGGTAGACAAAACTGTTAACGAATTAGGAATTGGCGAAAAAAATTAACTGCTCTTCTTATACTTTTTTAAGTGCTGCGAAAAATTGTTCTACATCCGCCGCCCCAAACGGCCAATTCAATTCGTTCGAGTGGTCGGGATAGCTCAAAACTGGAATCCGCACCCCGTAACGTTCAATAAGCTCATCGCTTGTTGCAATATCAACTTCCACTAATTCATGTTGATATTGCAAAAGCAAAGGCCAGAGAATGCTTTTTGCTTGCTCGCACAAGTGGCAACCCAGGGTCGAGTATAAATAGACTTTCACGATAAAAATTAGCGTTTAAAAATAAAAGCCGCAATCACAACAGCCGCCAAAATAGCCAAAAATATTAAACCACTCTTACCGCGGGAATTGTTGGACTCCGCAGGAGTTTCTTTTTTGGTGAAATTGTGTTGAATAGCAAATTTATCATTTGCAGAATTAGCTTTTGGAACAGCGGGTTTGGCTACTGATGTGGAAGGAATAGGAATGGTTCGAACGGTGGTTTTGGCCATTTCGTCAGCAGGCCCCATAACGCCAAAGGTCAAGGCATCAAAACGCAACTCGTCGCCACGTTTAACTCGCGCCTCCATAACTTGCTTTCCATTCAGGAAAGTACCGTTGGCTGATCCTAAATCTTTAACAAACAAGGCTCCATCGATAACTTGCAACTGCGCATGACGGCGCGAAAGATGTGCGGCAGCCAAGCTAATGTCACAATCCGCAGAGCGGCCAATAACCGTGGTGTCTTTTAGTGGGAAAACACGATTGGCCAAAGCCGTGTGGTTAGCTTTAAGCGCCCATCCGGTAGTAGGTATGGCACGCATCTGAGTTGCATTTACAGTTTCAGATGCGCCGATTTTGGACTCACGCTTAGGGTCAATCACTACTAACTCAATTGCACCTATGCTGATTTCATCATCAACAACGAGAGTGCAGGCGCCCACTACATCAGCATCATTAACGCGTATAGGTTTTAGAGGTTGCAGATTTTTCAGGGTTAGGGTTTCGTGTGTTACATGCACTTCGAAGTGTTTATCTGCTACATAAGAATCGTCTATCACTAAATCATTGGTTGCCGAACGTCCCACGCTGATCATGGGCTCCACTAACCAGACCGAATTATACTTATTATTTTTATAACGAATTTTCAGCATAGCAACCCTAACCTGGAGCAAAATTTGTAGGCTGGATAATGCTATAGCCTCCAACCCTTTTCAAGCACCGCACGCTGCTTTTTAGTGTTCCCTTGATCAAACAAGGGGCCTAGCAAGAGACCAAACAAGATATTCTGTTCAGTCTTATAACTGGATCAAGCTATTCGAGGCCGTTTGTCGCTAGTCAAGGAAGAAACAGCTTAAAGCAGCCGCCCCCCAAAGAACTCTCGTTACTCAAACTCATATAACCCTGACGTGACTTATTTTTATGCATGAGCGCCACCTTATTTGCAAAGATAAGGCCCAGGTGTGGCCGCCCATTCGCAAAATTTGTCCTGTGCTCGGCAAATGTAGATGCATTAAGCATATCTTCCGGATACCCGGGACCATCGTCCTCGATACTGATACAAAGACCTTCGGGTGTTTGTAAGGCAGATAATTTTAATTTTTCCTTCGAATAGCGTGCACAATTTACCAGAATATTATTGAGCACCCCGCTCACAAGATCGCCATCAAAATAACCCATCAAGAACTCATCACAATCTACCACCAGCTCAATCTTCTTCATTCGCAACAATTCGTGATTACGAGCAACCTGTTCATTCAGAAGATCTGCGACGAAATATTCGTCGATGTTGACGCGAATATAATCATGATCCAACCGGTACAACGATAAAAGCTGAATTAGTTCGCTATTAATGCGCGCCGCCTCGTATTCCAACACAGTGTAAGATTTTGCATGGCTCTCATTTTGCGGTGGATATTGCTCCATTACGTCCGCCAGAGTATTTAACAACATACCTACAGAATTTTTCATATCATGTACGCTTGAGGCCAGCACAAATGAAAAACTGAGTTCCTGATTTTCTTCAGTCATGATAATGCCGCTCTCCCCTGGATATGGGTAGATGTGGTTGAACGAAAACTGTCTTCCAATTGCCTGAATCGGCGCATTTGTTCATGATTATCTGGAATTATTTTTTGAATAAAATCGATTGCATTTTTCATAATAGCGATGAGGTGTTCTTGATCTGACTGTTGTTTAAACTGACCAAGAAGAGCTTGTAATAAATTCAGGCGCAAACCGATGTTTTGCGGTAAATCACGAAGCGCACGCGTAAAGCAATCCACTGCCTTTGAAAATTCCTTAGCTTCATAAAAAGCTATACCTTCCCTGTTTATTTTTGCCACCATGGCTTTATTTTTGGCGCTACAAGGTTCGTGTAACAAACAATCGACTTTTTGCAATTGGTCTTCTTGTCCAGCGCAACTAAGCAATAATTCGGAAACAATTTTATCACTTTTTTCAGTGTGCCCAAGTTCGCGCAGGGCTTTTACCAATTCGATTGTAATCTCCACATCTACAACATCCTGATCTGCATCAATTATTTTCTGAGCGCTTAGCAAAGCTTCAGCACTCCGCCTTTCCTCGCCCGCCACGGATAATAATTGTGATTCAAGAAGGTAGCTATTAATTTTGGTTTTATTATTTTTACCAAAACGAACCGGGATTTCAGACGCGACCTTTAATGCATCGCGCAAGACGCCACTTGCAGCATTTTTGTCAAGCCTGGTGTATTGAATTCCAGTACGAATAAAATTTTCATGAACTCGCAAGTCGTCGAAACAAGAGTTTTCACCTAGTTTAACCGCTTTACGGTAAGCATTAGCGGCTGCAGCAAAATCGTCATTTTTAGCAGCCACATCGCCAAGCTGCTGTTGCCGAAGTATAGACAGAGGAGAAATATCCACCGCTTGCTGCAATATTTTTTGCTGCTCTTGCAAATCATTTCGTTCGGCCATCACCTGCGACAACAGATCATAGGCTTTTAAACACAAAGGATTAAATTGAATAATTTCTTCTAACCACTGTTGCGCACTTAAAGCATCGCCTTGCATTTTTTTAACCTGCGCCATACCCAACATAGCCCAATCCAGCTGGCGAACTTCCAATATATTCCTATAGACGCCCTCAGCTTTTTCCAACTCATTCAGTTGCAATAAAACGCGACCTAAAATTTTTTGGCACACATGGGTGTAACGATTGTTCGAAGCAATTTCGGTGTTACAAAGAGATACGACCGCATTAAGGTCATCATCTTTAAGCGCTTTATAGATAGGTGCGAGGCTCATCCGTTGTTTAAACAGACGCTCCAGTCGCTGCTTTAAGTCTTGTGCAGTAATGGGTTTTGTGAGGTATGCATCGGGCTCGTAATCATAAGCGGCCATGATGATGCTTTTGTTGGATTCGGCTGAGACCAACACAAACAAACTATTGCTATTTATATTAGGTTGGTGGCGTAACACTTCGAGGATTTGTTGCCCGGTTTTCCCCTTGCCCAGATTTTGATCACACAAAATAATATCGTAAACTTTCGAATCACAGTAACGTAAGGCTTCAGCGCTTGAAGATGCCGAATCAACCGCACCTATGCCGAAATTCTGCAGCATTTTTGATAGAGTAATGCGAAAGCTTTCGAAGTCATCTACGACTAAAGCCTGCAATTTTGCATATGAACCATCTAGCACAGATAGATCCCTTTCGAACAACTTAACCTCATCTAAGCCAAGGTTTAAGTAATAAACCTGGCGAACTGCATGAAGAATAGCTCAAATTTCAGGTTTGGCATGGCTGTGTACCTGATGCAATTAGCGCCTTAATCATTGCGCGCGATTTGTCGTGGCAAAATGCGACAGGTACAATGCGCGTACTTTATTCATTATCGAATTCCCATGCCAAATTCTCTCACCGATATGTTGTATGCCAATCCGCTTCCTGAAGTCACTGCATTTGCCTTCGATGAAACGGTAGTGAACGTTTTTCCCGATATGATTAAACGCTCGGTACCCGGGTATGCCACCATTATTAATATGATTGGCAATTTAGCGGAACGTTACGCCCAACCCGACAGTTTTTGTTATGACTTGGGTTGTTCACTGGGTGCTGCCACGCTAGCCATGCGTCATCGAATCCAGGCCGCTAATTGCAGCATTATTGGAGTTGATAATTCGGCAGCAATGATTGCCCGGTGCCAACAAGTTGTTGCCGCCGACAGCGCAGAAATAGATGTAGCGCTGCACTGCGCGGATTTATGTGAATTTCCAATTAAACAAGCATCAGTGATTGTTTTAAATTTTACGTTGCAATTTATTCCGGTGGAAAAGCGTGCGGCTATCCTTCGCAATATTTACGAAGGATTAAAACCTAATGGTGTATTAATTCTTTCGGAGAAACTTGCATTCGACGATGAACAACATGAATCGTTGATGATTGAATTGCACCATAACTTCAAACGGGCCAACGGTTACAGCGATTTGGAAATAGCACAAAAACGCAGCGCAATAGAAAATGTGCTTATTCCCGAAACTCTTGCCACTCACCGCCAACGCATGAAAGATGCCGGTTTTACCAGTGTGGATGTCTGGTTCCAATGTTTTAATTTCGCTTCCATAATTGCTATCAAATGATTAATTACTCAGATTTACTTGCTTATCTGCTTCAAAGCCCATTGCAATCCTGGGCAGAGAATTTGCCCCAACAAATTTCCGATGGTTTATGTGAAAAACGCTACGGCGACTTACCACAATGGAAAACAGCACTCGCTCAATTGCCGCAAATTAAGAGCACTCAAAATAATTTTTTAGAAAAAGTTGAAATCGGTGCTGATGATGATTGCGATAAAGAAACCCGCGCACACCTCCGCCACACCTTAGAAGCTCTGATTCCCTGGCGTAAAGGCCCCTACTGGATTCATGGAATTCATCTAGACACAGAATGGCGATCAGATTGGAAATGGGATCGGGTTATTCCCCATCTCGCTCCATTAAAAAATCGCCTGATTTTGGATGTGGGTTGCGGTAATGGTTACCACTGTTGGCGCATGCTTGGAGAAGGTGCACAACGTGTAATTGGCATAGATCCATCGCCACGCTTTGTGGTGCAGTTCCACATGATTAAGCAGCTTGCGGGTGGCAAGTATCCAATTGATGTATTGCCTGTTGGAATTGAGGAACTTCCCAGCAAGCTACAAGCGTTTGATACAGTATTTTCGATGGGTGTTTTTTATCATCGCAAGTCCCCCATGGATCACTTGCGAGAACTCAAGGAAGCTTTGCGCCCCGGCGGGCAGCTGGTACTTGAAACATTAGTGATTGAAGGTGAATTGGGCGATGTTTTGGTACCCGAAGATCGCTACGCCAAAATGAATAATGTCTGGTTTTTACCGAGTTGCGAAACCATGTTGAGCTGGTTACGCAAAATGGGATTTAGTAATGCACGAGTAGTGGACGTTTGCAAAACATCTACAGAGGAACAGCGTTCAACTCACTGGATGAAATTTCATTCGCTCCCTGAATTCCTACACCCGGACAATCCTGAATTAACAGCTGAAGGTCACCCCGCTCCTATTCGTGCGGTATTTGTTGCCGAGGCTTAAGTTTCCGTTGTTGCTAACAACCAGTCCTCATCTCACTCGCAACAGTAAACCCTGACAATGCCCCTGATAAGCTGCGATTTCCAGCTGCTTAAATTCCTTGTCGTTCAACTTACCCGTACTCTAAATTACAGTATGGCTATTACCCGCAGCCAATGCTTCCCAGTTAATCCACAAGCGACTTTGTTCATCACTGCAGTGAATTAAACGCAGGTATTGCGTATCCACGCCGAAGGATTCTAAAAACTCACGCGATACATGCTGGGGAGCAATCCAGGTGACCCAACGATTTGCGCAACTTTTAGTAAGAAAGGCAATCATCGGCATTATAAGAGCTACTTGTTCAGGCGACGCATTAGCAATAATTAACTCTGTAATCCCCGGTGTTATGGAGCTTTGTTGCCTGCTGTGTATTTGACGAATTTTATTCACGACGAATCACCCCTACACTCAAACCTTCAACAGTAAATTCCTGATCAGTTAAGTCAACACGAATAACATCAAAGTCTGGATTTTCCGGCCAGAGCTCAACCTGCGAGCGATTTCCAATTCTTTTGTAACGCTTAACGGTAACTTCATCGCCAATTCGCGCCACCACAATTTGGCCGCTGCGGACTTGATCAGTACGGTGCACCGCCAGTAAATCACCATCCAGAATTCCGGCATCTTTCATACTCATCCCGCTAACACGTAACAGGTAATCCGCAGAAGGAGAAAAAAAGTTGGGGGGAATATCGCAGTAATCATCGATATGCTCTTGCGCCAATATCGGATTACCCGCTGCAACACGACCTACGATTGGAATACCTTGTTCTACCAGATCGGGTAATTTAATACCCCGCGAGGCACCGGGGATGATTTCAATGGCACCTTTTCGAGCCAGAGCTTTAATGTGTTCTTCAGCCGCATTGGGTGATTTGTAACCTAGGATACGTGCAATTTCTGCTCGTGTAGGTGGGTAACCTGTTTCTTCTGCATAGGTTCTGATGAGCTGTAAAACTTGTTCCTGGCGCGACGTAAGATTGTACATTGACTACCCCATTTATCTGTTTGTTTATACAGTAATTGGGATTATATACAGTATTTTGCCTTGTGCAACAAGTTTTTTTAACGTCAATTTAAGGTGAGAATTATTAGTCGCCAATACCTCGCTTAATGGCTTCAGAGCTGGGTCTTATCGCAAAATAAAGCACCGCAATCACAACAAGAATAACGCCGGCAACCTTAAGTTCTTCGAGCTTGGCGTAGGACAACATGACTGCACAGACCAAGGCACCGAGCACAGGTACTATGGACGGGATTTCAAAACGCCCCCGAGGTTCATCCTTTCGGTGCTTAAGCACAAGGAGCGCTGCGTTGACCGTCATAAAACAAATCAGAAGCAATACACTGGTAGCTCGAGCCAGGGAGGCAATGTTGCCAGTCAACGCAAGTATTAACATGAAACCCAGAACTGCAAGCGAGGCCAAATAAGGTGTACTTCTGCGGCTCACCTTACCAAGAAATCTAGGCATTAAACCCTGATTTGCCATTCCGTAAATGAGCCGTGACCCCATAATAAAATTTAAGAGCGCAGTGTTGGCAACGGCAAACATTGCGATAAAAGCGAATAGGATTGGTGGGAACCAGGGCGCAGCGCGCTTAACCACATCCACGAGTGGTGCCGAGGATGCCGCGAGCTCAGCGGCAGGAATTACCGACACAGCGATCAGCGAAATCGTAATGTAAATGATCGACGCAATGACAATCGCAAATAGAATAGCCTTGGGCATAGTAGATTCCGGATTTTTAACCTCCTCGCTCACATTGATAATGTCCTCGAACCCGACGAACGAATAAAAGGTTAGAACCGCGCCGGATAAAATTAGCGAAAAGCTCAAATCACCTGCCGGGTTGGACGCGGTAACAGCGCTGCTGTAATCAACCGAACCCAGAAACTTCACGCCTACCACAATTACGAGTAGCAATCCGCCGAGCTCAATAAAAGTGCACAGCATATTAGTCCACATGGACTCGCGGATACCGCGAATGACCACGCCAGCCACCACAAGGCAAAAAGCTACCACCACAAGCTCGACCGGAACTGCAGATACAAGCGACGAGAAGTAACCGGCAAATGCCCTACTGCCTGCTGCCATAGAAGTCACCCCGGAAGACAGTACAGCCAAGCCTATGAGATAAGCCAGAAAATTACTTTTAAATGCGTGATGAGTAAAAAAAGAGGCGCCGCCTGCACGCGGATAACGCGAGCCGAGCGAAGCATAAGAGAGACCGGTTAGTCCTGCTGCCACCATACTTGCAAGGAACGCCAACCAAACGGTATTGCCCATTTCTCCGGCAGCTTTGCCGATAAGCGCATAAATTCCCGCACCGAGAATATCTCCCACGCCGTATACAACCAACGCAAACAGTCCTATATGACGATGTAACTTTTGATCAGCCATGGAAGATTACGAGCACGCTCGTCCTGAAATAGAAGTAAATCGAAACTTCAATGTATTTGAAACACCTCAATCATCAAGGTTACCCAGTGGGCTAGCAAGGCCAAACTCTGCGTGAATTTGCGCGCACCAAAGATTTAAACGCTCTTCAGTCAGATGCTCTTGATGATCTTCATCCAGCGCCAATCCAACAAAATTACCCTGGCCGAGAATTTCCGCCTTGGATGCCGCAAACTCATAACCGTCTGTTGGCCAATGGCCAATAATTTTTTTACAGCTGCGGGACACAACTTCATGCAACATTCCCATGGCATCGAGAAAATAATCCCCGTAGCCGAATTGATCACCTAAACCAAAAAACGCAACCGTTTTTCTGGAAAAATCTATATCACTGACATCGTTCCAAAAATCTTCCCAATCGGATTGAATTTGACCAAAGTCCCAAGTGGGAATCCCCAAGATAATTTTATCGTACCTGGCGAAATCCAACTGGGTGACATCCGCTATATCCAATACATCAACCACATCTTCACCAAGACGCTTTTGAATTTGGTAGGCAATTCGTTCACTATTTCCTTCATCGCTACCAAAAAAAAGACCTATAATGGCCACGCACACCTCAATTCATTTATATAAAAAGACTTGCGATTTTCCCAACAATAACCTTTATTCGCAAGTTAGCTTGTTAATAACCTTAAATTGCACGACATAAAAAATAATAAGGTTAAAGAATAAATTTTTACTCACGCATTTGTTAAGAAGGGTTAAACAGCTACAATTTCAATGACACCCAATAGTTGCTATTGCACACTTGACATATAAATCCTTTTATATAGTGATGAATGTTTATGAATAAACTCTTGCTCATCGACGATGATAAAGAACTGAGCCAACTCCTCAGTGAATATTTAACCACCGAAGGTTTTGAGGTTTCAGTGGCTTATGACGGCGATTACGGAATTCAACTCGCAACACGCGAGCAATTCTCTGCGATAATATTGGACGTTATGCTGCCCATCTACAACGGTTTTGAAGTATTAAAAATTTTACGCAAATCACAACAGACGCCAGTGCTTATGTTAACAGCGAAAGGTGACACCATTGACCGTGTCATTGGGCTGGAAATTGGTGCTGATGATTATTTGCCAAAACCTTGCGACCCCCGCGAACTTGTTGCACGAATTCGCGCCATTTTACGTCGCTCAAACACTAACGAGCTCTCACCGGCCAAACTTGAAAAAATTTCTTCCGGTCCGCTCGTTCTGCATCTTGGAAGCCGTCATGTTACCTGGGCTGACAACGAAATAATTTTAACTGGCACTGAGTTTAGCGTATTGGAAATTCTTGTTCGTCAGGCCGGCCAGGTTATCAGTAAAGATGACATGACTGAGCAAGCACTCAATCGAAAATTAACACCTTATGACCGCAGTATCGATGTGCATGTAAGCAACATCCGCAAAAAACTCACGGCTGCAGGCGCAAACAAAGAGCTAATCATTAATGTACGTGGCGCAGGTTATATGCTCACTTTGCACGAAGAAAACTAAGTTGTATGTCGCGGTTATACCTCAAAATATTTTTAACTTTTTGGTTGATAACCGCCACCATCATCGTTGGAACCAATGTGGTTGTACATTGGTTCGATTT
>CBHTVU010000032.1:0-23073 GCA_966096785.1 uncultured Gammaproteobacteria bacterium
GCCGGCCTGTCACGCCGGAGGTCGCGGGTTCGAGCCCCGTCCGGTCCGCCACTATCACCTAACGAATTCGCTCCAAATAAAAGCCCCTACAGGGGCTTTTTTTATGTCTGTTATTTTTGTACGGTATTTTTTTCCGCGTCAGCTAGATCCCGCTGAAAGTGTTTATAGGCGAATACACCTATATAAGCCGCCATAACACACACCAATGCGACAATAATCAATCCGGATACAACAACAGCATCTATATACATATCAAGCTCCAGGTGTTAAATCCCTTATGGGATAAATCCAGTCTATAAAACCGTGGCACCTTGAACTTGATTCAAATCAATTGTTCGCAACTAAGACGAACTTTATTTTTCCAGGTTTTTAATAATGGGTTGAATAGTTTCGTCCCACACCTTCTGGTTTAGGTCACCAATGTACTTGTAGCGAATAACGCCTTGCTTATCCACCACATAGGTTTCAGGTGCACCAAACACACCCAGATCCACACCAACCTTTCCATCCTCATCGACAAGAATCTCGTCATAGGGATTTCCTAGCTCTGCTATCCAACGCTGGGCATCAGCACTATTATCTTTATAATCCAGCCCGACAATATGCATACCTTGATTTTTCAACTGATTTAAAAAAGCATGTTCTTGTCGACAGGTCACACACCAGGTGGCCCACACATTTAGCAGACTCACTTTACCGTGCATAATAGTTTCTGAGCGAGTTTCCTGCGGATTTTCCAAGCGCGGCAATGAAAATTTTGGCACAGATTTATTCAATAAAGCCGAAGGCATATCATTCGGATTTAATGATAAGCCTCGAAAAAAAAGCCCAACTAAAACAACAAATATCCCCAAAGGAATAAATAAAAATAACCTCTGCTTATTCATTCACAAGACCTGCATTTACAGTAGTTGTGCGAGCAGTTTCAGCAATAGCGACTCTTTTGCGATAGCGCTTGTCAGCGACAGCTAATACAGCTCCGAATGCCATCATCAATGCACCCAACCAAATCCAGCGCACAAAAGGTTTTACATGAACGCGCACAGCCCAGGCGTTATCAGCGACAGGTTCGCCCATAGCAACATAAATATCGCGAAACAAACCTGTATCCAAAGCAACTTCTGTCATCACGTTACCGCGCGCGTAATATCTGCGTTTTTGCGGATGCATGTCGTTCAAGGCTTTGCCTTTGTAAGCGACAGTAATAAATGCCTCATCTGCGGTATAGTTTGGTCCTTTTACTTTTTGCAAAGACTGCAACGTAAATTCATAGCCCAACATATCTACCATTTTGTTTTCTTCCATACGCAAATCACGCTCAATACTGTAGATAGTGGTAAGCGCAATACCTATTAGAGTTACAGCAATACCCAAGTGCGCAATAACCATTGCGTAATAACTCAAGCTGATTTTTTTCAATCCATTTACAAAAGTGTCCGCGTTACGTAAGCGATAAAAGAAATCTGCAACGAGAGCGGTAGTAATCCAGCTGGAAATAAATACTGCGATGGCGGCGGAGATTTCGTATTGATCGCGATACAGCCACGGAAAGAAAAGCGCAAACACCAAGCTGATTACCCATGGCTTCCACAATAATTTTAGAATTTGTTGTAGGCTTGTGCGTTTCCAATTTGCTACGGGCCCAAATGCCATCAGCAAACACAACAGCCCCATCAATGGCAGAAAGAAAAAATTAAAATAAGGTGGGCCTACAGAAATTTTACCCCAGTGCAATGCGTCTGCAATCAATGGATAAAGTGTGCCTAACAATACCGTCAGCATCACCACGCTTAGAATAATGTTATTGCCCATCAACAAAGTTTCACGTGAGAGCCAGCTAAACCCAACTTCGCTTTTCACAACAGGCGCACGCAATGCGTAAAGCGTTAATGAGCCACCTACGATCACGGCTAAAAACACCAATACAAATAGACCGCGCTCTGGATCATTCGCGAATGCGTGTACCGATGTTAATACACCGGAACGAACTAAAAATGTCCCCAGCAAACTCAACGAGAAAGTGAAAATCGCTAACAAAATTGTCCAGCTTTTAAATAGGCTTCGCTTTTCTGTTACGGCAAGGGAGTGAATTAATGCTGTGCCCACAAGCCAGGGCATAAAAGACGCATTTTCTACCGGGTCCCAAAACCACCAGCCGCCCCAACCTAATTCGTAATAAGCCCACCAACTACCGAGTGCAATTCCAACGGATAAAAATCCCCACGCCATAGTTGCCCAGGGGCGTGACCAACGCGCCCACGCGCTGTCCAAACGGCCGGTAATTAAAGCTGCAATTGCAAACGCGAAAACCACGCTGAAGCCAACGTAGCCCATATACAAAACAGGAGGATGAATAACAAAACCAGGATCTTGCAACAGCGGATTTAAATCGCTGCCATCCTGCGGTGGAATGGGGAGAATGCGCTCAAAAGGGTTTGATGTTATTAACATAAACAACAAAAAACCTACAGCCACAAAACCGAGAATAGATAAGACTCTTGCCTGCATATCAAGCGGTAAGGATTTGCTGAAAATAGCAACCGCAAATGTCCAGCCCGACAGCATAAAAATCCACAATAATAATGAACCCTCGTGGCCGCCCCACACCGCACAAATTTTATAATAGTACGGCAGCATACTATTAGAATTGGTGGCAACGTATTTAACTGTGAAATCATCATGCGCAAAAGAATAAACTAAACACCCGAATGCAATCGCCACGAAAATAAAAAAACCGGTTGCGAACGAACGGCCCGTGTTCATTAACAGTTGGTTACCCGTTTGCGCGCCAAGTAGCGGCAACACGAATAATGCGAAACTTAAACAGAGTGCAAGAATTAAAGCGAAATGGCCTAGCTCAGGGACCATTAGCATAAAATCAGGAGCCATAGTTTATCCCCTTACAAATTACCTGATCATTTTTATGGTCATCACCACCTTTCATACTGGCAACTTCTGGCGGAGTATAGTTTTCGTCATGCTTTGCAAGTACTTGGCTGGCATTAAACACACCCTTCTCATCTATTTTTCCATTTACTACCGCCGCTTCGCCCTCTGCAAATAAATCCGGTAATATCCCGGAAAATTTAACCGGTACTTCGGCCACACCATCAGTGAGGATAAAATTGATATCGAGATTTTCCTTAGAGCGCACCACACTACCCGGCTTAACGCAGCCACCACCGCGAATGTTGCGATTGTGCGGAACATCGCCTGCTGCAATTTTTCCGGGTGGATAAAAAAGATTAATATTTTCGCGCATGGCATATACAACCAGGCCAATGGCAATACTGGTTGCTATAACACCCGCAATTACAAAAATTAAGCGTTGCTTTCGAACTGGATGCATAAGTAAGGTCGACTATATAGACTAAAATTTATTGAGAATTACTTTGTGATGCTTTTTGCAACTCAAGTAATTTTTTCTGCTGCTTCAAAAACGCTTTTTTTGCGAACAAGGGACTCAGAGTCAAG
This sequence comes from uncultured Gammaproteobacteria bacterium, assembly GCA_966096785.1. Lineage (GTDB taxonomy): Bacteria > Pseudomonadota > Gammaproteobacteria > Pseudomonadales > Cellvibrionaceae > Cellvibrio. The sequence goes on from CBHTVU010000032.1 coordinate 3,475, forward strand.
TAAATAATAATGATGTAAACCAAAATATAGCAGGCCCATACGTAGAGACCATGACCACCCATGGTTAGGAATGCATCCAAACTTTCGAATTGAAATTTCATTGCACCACCTCTTCTCTGCGTGGATTTCCCACCGCCAAATCTTTAACCCACTGGGTTTTACTTTCACGACGCAAAATTTCCGTGCGGATAAATAGAATTAGTACCAGCGTGAAAAAAATATAGAACCCCGCAATCATCGTAAACAGTGGATACAACATGGACACATGTATGGTGGATTTACCGACCAGTTTTAAAGTTGCTGGTTGATGCAGGGTGTACCACCAATCCACTGATTTATAAATGATGGGAATATTCACTGTTCCCACCAACGCGAGTATGGCACTGGCTCTGTCCGCGGTGTCACGGCTTTGAAACGCATTTTGCAAAGCGATAACGCCAAGGTATAGAAAAGATAAGACCAGATAGGACGTCATACGACCATCCCACTCCCACCAGGTTCCCCAGGTGGGTCGGCCCCAGATAGAACCCGTGCCCAACACTATAAGGGTAAATGCAAAACCTATAGGTGCAGCAGATTTCATTACCATGTAGGGCAACTTCATCTTCCAAATTAAACCGACAGCGCCCGCAATCGCCATAAGGTAATAACAAGCCATGGAAATAAAAGCTACCGGTGCGTGAACGTAGAGAATTCGGTAACTATCTTTTTGTTTTGCATCCATAGGCGCGAAGCCTAAGCCCCAGACAGTGCCAATTATCAACAAACCCCAGGCGAGAATAATTAACCATGGTATCCAAGCATCCGTCTTTTCATAAAACCAACGCGGGGAACCTAAACGATGAAACCATTGCCAATTCATAGATAACCTCTTTTCATTATTCTTAGCTGTTTTTGCAATGTACTAACCATTGACACTTACACGCAAGGCTCCGGCAGTAGCGAGTGGCGCTAATAATAATGCCATCACCAGGATTGCCCCGAGCACGGCAAGTTGCACATTAAAAGGATTGCCTTGGGCTGCATCTGCTACTGCGCTGGCCCCAAAAATTAAGATCGGAACATAGAGCGGCATGACGATTAGCGAAATCAACAAACCGCCCTTACGTAAACCAACGGTGAGCGCGGCGCCAACAGCGCCAATCAGGCTCATGGCCGCAGTACCTATAAGAAGCGACGAGCACAAAGCAATAAATGCTCCAGATGGCAGGGAAAGCATCACGCCCAGCAACGGAGACATAAGCATGAGCGGCAACCCCGTCGCAATCCAGTAGGCCAATACCTTGGCCAACATACTTAAATAAAGTGGATGTGGCGATATAAGCAATTGCTCAAGAGTGCCGTCGTCAAAATCGCTACGAAACAAATTATCCAGAGATAGCAAGGTGGCCAGCAGCGCCATTACCCACAAAATTCCTGGAGCAATACGCATCAAAAGCTCTTTTTCCGGCCCCACGCCGAGCGGAATCATACTAATAGCAATCAGGAAAAATACCAAAGGGTTGATCATCTCACCTTTGTGACGAAACGCCAGCAGCAAGTCACGACGAAACGTTGCGGCAAATAGCGATGAAGAGCTACTCACGTTCAGAAACCTCAGGTGTTGAATACTCAGCAAAGTCCTGCAGATTCAACGTTTGCAACTGTGGAAAACGAATGTCCTGGTGGGACGTAACCAACACTAAACCGCCCACTTCCACATGCTTAATTAACCGATTTTCAAGCTGTTCTATACCGGATTTATCCAGCGCGGTGAAAGGCTCATCTAAAATCCAGACCTTCGCTTTACTAAAAACCAGCCGTGCCAGCGCGACACGACGAAGTTGGCCAGCAGACAATTGGTAGCACGGAGTGTCTTCATAGCCGGCAAGATTGACTTGGGCCAGCGCAGAAATTAGTTGCTCATCGGCTACAGCGCCTTGCAGTGCGGCGTACCAGCGCAAATTTTCCAAAGGAGTCAGGGATTTTTTTACGCCCGGTAGATGCCCAAGATACAGCAGATCATTCGCGAATTCCCAAGCCACTTCTGCAACAGGCTTGCCCTGCCAGAATATGTCGCCTTGGTAATCGCGGTTTACGCCAGCCAATATTCGTAACAAAGTTGTCTTACCACTGCCGTTGGGACCAAGTATTTGCACCGCCTGCCCTGCGTGAAAACGCGCGTTGAGCCGGACAAACAATAAACGTTCGTCACGCTCGCACGCCAAATCACGTAATTCAAAAAGAACAGGAGCGATAGTCACTAAGGATTCCAACTGAATATTATGGTTTTATATGAAGAATCCAGGTTTTACACCTGGGGATCGCTATACTCAAAAAATCCGTACTTACGCAAATTCTGTGTAAGCATCTACGCTAAAAAGACCTATGTAAAAAATTTCCAGCCACTTTTTCATGGGCAAAATTTGTCGGGTGATTATAGCCGCAGCGCTATCTTTTTTTCACGCGTTATTACGGCTCTTAACCAAGAAACAGAACTGAGGTCCTAACCGGATAAAACCTGACCAATGGACATTACTAATATCCCCCAAAACCTGATCAAGGGATTGGAACAAAAAAATACTGAACAGCTCGTGGCACTTAGCCGCGTGTTGAATTTGGTATTGGGGAAAACAGTAATAGCCACGGTGACGTCCACAGAACCAGTGACCGAACCCGAACGACAGATATTGCTAAAACAAACCGCTGCGGCCTTAACGCAAATTAACAAACAAATATCCGATCCTTCAAAAATTTCACCGGCTGTCAAAGCAGAAATATCGCGTTTAATGCAGCAGCAAGATTTGATCAAGATGCCGGAATTAAAATGGGTCAATTTGTTGGTTAATGATCGACCGCAGCTGACCTACACAGATCGTCCGGTAACTGTGGGACAAAATATTCCTGTGCAATTGCAAAGCCCGCAGAAATTAGTGTTGTTTGATATGCCGGCACTTGATGAGAATGATGCAGCTGGCAACTCGACAAAAACTCAGGCACCCATTCAGAACCCTCTGCTTACGGCAAAATTACCGACTGACACCGAGCAAGCTTCATCTCAAACGTCAGGCATTCCGGTGCCCAACGCTAAAAATATTGCGATGCTGAACGAGCTTCTAAAAAATGCGCTTGTTGAATTAAGCAACAAAGCAAATCAGGTTGCAGATGTAAAAGTGCTTCAGGCGAAAGTCGATAATTTGATTTTGGAAAAAACTGGCCCTGCAACAACCCCAACTCAAGACGCCAACTTAAAACAACCTGCAAGTAATAACACGCTATACAAAGATATCTCCTTAAAATTTTCAGCAACTACTGATAGTGCAAAAAACTCACCTGAAATAGCCGCTGCGAAAACGCTTGTCAGCGAAAACTTGCGCAACCTTCTTCCCCATAAAGATGTACCTAACGTTTTATTTTCTGCAATATCACAACTTGGCAGACTACCATCGAGCTCAAGAGCACAATTATTTTCACCCAGCCTGGAGCAAGCGTTAAAAAGTGTCGCCGAAAAAATACGCTCACCTGAAATTTTAAGTCAACCAAAAGTATTGGCCCAGGCACTTAAAAATTCGGGTGTTTTTTTCGAGCAGAAGCTAAATCGTGTGGTACAAAACAACACCGCGAATGACACGCCCAAACTAAGTAATGCATTGCACAATACCTATAATCAGGATGTTAAAGGCACCTTACTGACGTTGCTGAATCGCGTTACACAAGATATGTCCGGCGATAAGCGACCACTGACGAGTGAACAAACACAAAAAATTTTGCAGCAGATTACAAATGCACCTTTATTCAATCCTTCTAGCTCTCCGCTGTCACATTTGTACACTAACAAGCAAGATTGGAGTCAGGCAATTGGTGTTTTTGTGCAACAGCTGATACAGAAACCCGTTAAAGAGTTATCAAACAAAGAATTACGAAACCAATTGCTGGTGCTACTACAGCAACACAGTGTGCACAGCCTCGTCCGAATTCAATTGCAACAATTACACGCGATTAATCACGAACTGGACACTAAAGACAGTTCAACGCCTAACGCTTCGTGGCAATTGGAAATTCCGGTGCGGCATCAAAATGACGTGCAACAACTTCATGTGCGTATTGATCGCGAATGGGTGGACGATAAAAATGAATCGGATTCCCAAACTGAAAAAGCCGGGAACAAAATTAAACAATGGTCAGTGACCTTGCGATTTGATCTACCAACACTGGGAGAGTTCTGCGCACAACTCGTCATAGTTGACACCCAGGTGAGTGCAACCTTGTGGGCCGCACAAGAAAAAACGTTTAGCCAAATTCATGACCAAATCGAAGGCCTGCGCAAGCAACTTGAAAGCGAAGGCATGAATGTAAAATATCTACAATGCATGCGCGGTATACCGCCTGAGAAACCCATGGCCTTAAGTTACTCACTGATTGATGTCTCGACCTGAACATGACCAAAGACAATAAAATTCAAAAAGCCGTCGCACTATTTTATGACGGTAAAACTACGCCTACTGTGACCGCCAAAGGCACAGGCGCGGTCGCAGAAAACATAATGGCGATTGCACAAGAACATGGTGTGCCCCTGTGTGATAACAGCGCATTAGTTGAGTTATTGGTACAACTGGAATTGGGCGATGAAATCCCAGAGGCGCTATATCTTGCTGTGGCTTACATTATTGCGTTCGCTTATCAGCTTGAGGGTAAGGAACCCGAAGTATGGGAAAAAGCAACCTGAGGTCTGGGCAAAAACATAATTGCCTAATTACTTAAATTGGTAAAAACTACCCAATCTTATTCATTTCTACTTCACAGCGGCGATGAATAGTGCCAAGATCGGCACATTATTCAACCAATTACCAAGCTTACTATGCATCCGTCTCTAATCACTGCCGCCGAATTACGCACTCTTATAGGAAAAACAACTGTAGTGCTCGATTGCCGATTTAACTTAATGGATAAAACGCAAGGCCAATCTCTCTACCGACAAGGTCACATCCCCGGTGCTTATTATGTTGACCTTGAACGTGATCTTTCATCGGCAGTACAAACGCACGGCGGTCGCCATCCCCTACCTGACTTTGAACAACTGCAAACTAAATTACGCAACTTCGGCATTAACCAACATACAACGGTTGTCGTTTACGATGATTCTCGAATGGCCTATGCCTCACGTGCCTGGTGGTTGCTAAAACATTTGGGTCACGACGATGTGCGGATTCTCGACGGCGGATTTAATGCCTGGGTAGCAATCAATGGTGCGTTGGACAGACGTGAACCTGCGTTGAAACAGGGAAATTTTAAAATTGCTATTCAACCCAACCAAACTATAGACCGCGATAATATCCTGGCTGACAACTCCGCAACGCTAATAGATTCACGCGAAGCGCGCAGGTATCAGGGCCTCGAAGAACCCATAGATCCTATCGCTGGCCACGTTCCAAATGCGTTAAATTTTTTCTGGCAAGACATTACCGATGAAAAGGGTTTTGTTAAACCTATTGAATGGCAAAAAGATCATTGGAAAGATATTTCAACACATAAGCTGGGGGTGTATTGCGGGTCCGGTGTCACCGCCTGCGTCAATATTTTCTCCCTTCACTTATGCGGAATTGACGCAAAACTTTATCCAGGCAGCTGGAGTGATTGGTGCAGTTATTTACCTCGACCTGAAAATAAATAGTTTGAAGTAATCCTTCATCGTCGTTAGTTATTGAAATCAGTAGCTAACGACGATAACCCACGCGTCACCAACCTACACTAATTAAAATATTCGTACTCAATTCTCACATCCCAGGCCTCACCAGAATCATTATCTATATTCGAGCGCCCTTGATAACGCATCAAATATTTTCCGTCCGGTTCGTAGGCGTAATAGATGGGATCTACAAAAATAGATGCCAATTTATTTGCAGTATCTACCCTAAAATATTTCCATTTTTCTCCAGCACCTTTATAGGCCAGAGGCGAAGCACTTGAATCAATTTCCTTAATTACAAATTTTTCAATACCCAAATGACGCGCGTCGGCCACATCAAACTCAACTTTTTTACCGGCAGTAATCTTAGCCCATTGCTGTTGGATAAAGGCATCAATGCCTGCATCGATAATTAACTTGGATGTTTCATAAAAAGTTTTGGTTTGTGAATCGCCCTTAAACTTATGAGTAAGCAGTAAACGGCCACCATCAAAGGACGCAGAAACCTGCTCATCATCTCGCTCATCATTAAACTCCATCCCGGGTTGAAATACTTCCGTATTATAATTCAGCTTTTTTCGAGCAAAAATAACCCCTTCAGATCTCGCATAATTTACATGAACTTCATTATTGGCATCCAAACCAGTGAATAACTCACGATATACAACTTTGCCCGTTTTTAAATTATAAGCAGTACCGGACGCCGTGTAGCTATCATCTGCCAAAGCTAATGAAGCCAGCGTGGATAATCCAAATACACACAGTAGATGTAGATGTTTCATAAAGCCTCTTTAACAATCTCTTTAAAAATGAATGCCAGATTGACGCAGTATAAAAGCCTGGCATTTTTTTGCATTAGCCTGGCCGCACATTTCAACCTTTTAGTGCACCAAAAAGCGCAATAGTTTCCTTGCGGCTGAGCGACAAATCTACAATGGGCAATGGATAGCCAGGAGTGGGCGGAGGGTTATGAATAATTTTTGCAGGAACCTTACTCAGGGCGGGCAGATATTGCCGGATAAAAGTTCCATCAGCATCGAAACGCTGCGATTGGCTAACAGGATTAAAAATTCTAAAGTAAGGTGCCGCGTCAGTTCCGGTGGAGGCGCTCCATTGCCAACCACCGTTATTTGCAGCGAAATCACCGTCAATCAATTGCTCCATAAAATAACGCTCGCCCATACGCCAATCAATTTGCAAATTTTTGGTCAGGAACATAGCCACAACCATACGCAAACGGTTATGCATCCATCCGGTTTCTTTTAGTTGCAGCATGGCGGCATCAACAATCGGAATTCCAGTTTCACCATCACACCATGCTTTGAATAAGTTCTTGTCGTACCGCCAGGGAAAAGCTTCTGTATGTTTTTGCATGGCTTTGTATTTACACACGTCAGGAAAATCCACGACTACATGCTGATAAAAATCGCGCCATATCAATTCGCCAATCCAGGTCGTAATGCCAGAATTTCCTGAATCCAACTCACCATGATTTGCATGCAGAGCTGCTGCGATACATTGGCGCGGGGAAATACTGCCTATTGCCAGATAGGGTGATAATTGTGAGGTGCCATCAAGCTGCGGAAAATCGCGCCCGGTGTCGTAATCTTGAATATGACTTTTTACAAATGCTTTTAATCGCTTTGCCGCTTCTTTTTCGCCAGCTGGCCATAGTGTGGATAAATCACGTTGTTCGAACATTTTAAATAATTTATTTATTTCTGCGTCTGTTGTTGCATGGGTATTATGTTCGGCTTGCCTTTTCGGCTTTTTCAAAGGATCAAGTGAGAGCGCCCTCGCCTGCTGAAGCCAATTTTTTTTAAACGCCGTAAATACTTTATAGGGTTCACCTTGCCCGTTCCTGATCATACCGGGTGGAATAATTACCCGGTCATGAGACCGCTTTACGATGATTCCGTGTTGGCGCAACTCGTCCGCAACCTGTTTGTCACGATTAAACTCATCAATCGGATACTCTGCGTTTAAAAATAATTCTTCCGCATGATGTTTATCTATTAATTTTTTTAACTCGGGAATTATTTCTTTGGTTTTATCGGCACCTACTACCACTAAAGGAATATTCAAATCCGCGAGGTCACTGTTCAGCTGCAAAAGATGGCGGCGAATAAAATCCATGCGTGCAGGCGCAGTCACATGATTTTCCAACATCTCGCGACAAATAAAATAAACTGCCAAAACACCTTGTTGATTTTCAGCCGCTCGAAATAGCGCGGGATTATCATAAATGCGCAAGTCATTTCTAAACCATACAATATGTTTAAAATGTGCTGTGGCCATTACAACTCCCCTTCATTATCATCGGTCAATAATTTATTCACTTCGACATGTATTTCTTGCTGGCCAGCACCGCTGGAAAGATTAATATAAGGATCAAGCTCTGAGCTCAACACCTGAATGAGTTTCCCCCCCACAACAAGAGGAATATTTATTTTTTGAACCACTTGGGATAATTCTTTCTGGAAATCGGCAAGGCTTGAACAAGAATCGTTGTAGACAATTAAACCTTCCAGCTGTAACTGCTCAACAGCAAATACAAGTTCATTCGCCGACACCAAGCCAATCACTTCTGATTTAAATTGACTCATCACCAGACCATAATGCAAAAGCACATTGAGCAGAGGATTGATCGCGGAGGTTAATTGAATAATGGCGACTCGCTTGCCACTGGTTTGTTGCCGTTGTCGCTGGGTCAACATTAAAAGATATTCAGACAATCTGTTAGTGAGAATGGACTTTTTTACGCTTGAACCAAAAATATTTGTAGATAAACTATTTAGCACAGGAACAATTAATTGATCCGCGATAATCGCTGCAGGATACACAGAAAATAATTGATTAAAAAATGCATCCAGCTTTCCCAAGTTGAGCTCGGCCGCAATAGCCATAAGCTCAGCATGAAAAACTTTCCAGGTGTTTTCAATATCTATATCTGTGGCCTGAGGTCCAGACTCCAGCAATTCGCTAACTTTTCCAATGGCCAAACCGCGCGCTAGCCACGCCTGAATTTTTTTAATTAATTCGATATCTTCTGCGCGATAAAGTCTGTGACCTTTATTGGTTCGCAAAGGTTTTATCAAACCGTAGCGCCGCTCCCAGGCACGAAGTGTCACGCTGTTAACACCAGTGAGACGCGAAATTTCCCGGATTGGAATGGTGGCTTCCATATCAAACACTCAGCACAACATTGCGTAAACCCAACTCTTCCGGATATGGCGACCAGAAAGTTTGGTTTTTTAAATAAGGATTATCCAACGTCATTAAATGATGTTTTAGCAACGTAAGTGGAACCACCAAGGGCACAAACCCCTTCGCATAGGATTCAATTAAATGACTTAGCTCTTGTTTCGCTAAACTGCTGATGTGTTGCTTCAAATAACCACGCAAATGCATCATGGCGTTGGCGTTGCCTTTACGTGTGGCGAGATGCCCCAAAGCAGTCATAAGCATGCGAATAAATTCGTTATTAGTGTCTGCGATTGGGCGCGCAGATAAGTTCGCCAAAAACTTTCCGATTAAAAAATAACTGGGTACATGATGGGCCATGACCTGGTATTTATAGCGAGAATAAAAATCGACTAATTTTTTCGCTGTTGGTTCGTGCTGTAAATTGTCTCGCCAATCCTGCAAAGCAAAAATGCGCGCTATAAAATTTTCACGCAGCCCGGCATCCACCAAGCGCCCTGCTTCTTCTACTGGAATCAATGGCATCAATTCCATAAATCGTTTCGCATAGGCGCCGCGGCCACGGCTATCAATGGAATAGCCATTGCTGCCATAACGCTTCAATCCAAACACGCCACAGCTGGGTGACTTTTGCATAAAGACGTAACCACAAATATCGGGCATTTGCTCAGCAGCTTTTTCAGCTTCGCGATACAAACCGTCTGTGACATCCAAATCCGGATTTTCTACACTGCGAATACGATCTTCGCCATCAGTAACAATGAGCCGAATAGGTTTGCGAGGAATACCCAAACCTATGGCCACTTCCGGACAAACTGGCTGGAATTCAACGTAGTTAGAAAGAACCTCAAGAAGGAAGGAATTACGCTTGTGGCCGCCGTCGAACCTAACGGGATCACCGAGTAAACACTGGCTTACACCCAAGGCTATTTTTTTCATCTTGCTCACCAGAACTTATACAAGGATATATTTATGTATAAGTTATACGAGCAATTGTTGTACATTGCAACAAAAAGGTATAAGTATTTGAGCAAGTCAGTTGCGAGAATTTAGAATAGATTAGAGGTATAAGCTATTGAAGGACATAAAAAAACCGGCTTTCGCCGGCTTTTAAATTTATTACAAAGTGGGAATTTTTACGTGTTCAAACAACTCGTCCAATTCTGCACGGGAGTGCCGATTGAAGGCTTCGTTGACTATATCTTTGGTAAGGTGAGGAGCGAACTTTTCGATAAAGTCATACATAAATCCGCGCAAGAAAGTCCCGCGACGGAAACCGATTTTAGTCACGCTGGCTTCAAACAGATGACTTGCATCCAATGAAACCAAATCTGTATCCACAGCCGGGTCATAAGCCATTTGCGCAATAATCCCGATACCCAAGCCTAGGCGCACATAGGTTTTTATAACGTCAGCGTCGGCTGCCGTAAACACAACTCGTGGCGCCAAGCCGCGATTGATAAAGGCTTCATCCAACTTAGAGCGTCCAGTAAACCCGAACACGTAGGTGACTATTGGATGCTTGGCGACATCTTCAAGAGTCAGACGTGAAACCTGTGCTAAAGGATGGTTTTTAGGCACCACTATGCAACGATTCCAGCGATAACACGGCATCATTACCAAATCACTAAACAGCTCCATTGCTTCGGTTGCTATCGCAAAATCGACAGTGCCGTCTGCAGCCATTTCTGAAATTTGCATGGGCGTACCCTGATGCATATGCAGCGCAACTTCTGGATACTGCTTGATAAATTGACCAATAACCGGCGGCAAGGCATAGCGCGCTTGCGTGTGAGTAGTGGCAATCGTCAAAGTACCTTTGCGCTCATTACTAAACTCTTGTGCTACCTGCTTGATGCTTTCAACTTTGCGTAAAATTTCGCCAGCTTTTTTAAGAATAGCTTCGCCAGCAGGTGTAATACGCGTTAAATGCTTACCGCTGCGCGAAAAAATCTCTACACCCAACTCATCTTCCAGCAAACGAATTTGTTTACTGATTCCCGGTTGCGAGGTGTAAAGACTCTGGGCAGTTGCTGACACATTAAGGTCATGGTGCGCAACTTCCCAGATGTAACGTAATTGCTGTAACTTCATAAGCCCTCCAAATGGCTCATTGAACTGGAGGATTCTCGCCAACCGCGGATGCGATCAACAGTTATAAAAATACTTCAGCCTTATGCTTTTCAAGAATAGACGCCTATTACATCAAATTCCATTTTATTTGCATATATCCCAAAAAGCAGGTTTCTTACAACTTTAGACCATATCCAGGATTTTTATTAGTTTTAGAGGATTTTTTTTATTCATCCTTTATAACTGGAGTCAAAATTTGGTTGGCTATGCCGTGAGGAACGTGACCAGTAGCTACATGTTCACTTGCCGAATCACAATGAATTCGCTGATCATCAAAAAATACATCTGCACCATACGCTTTTAAAAACGTCCCTTTAGATAATCCCCCCAGAAACAAAGACTCATCAATCCGTACGTTCCAGGCCCGTAAAGTTCTTATAACTCGTTCGTGAGCCGGTGCTGATCGTGCTGTCACCAAGGCCGTTCTTATAGGACAATCCTGTGGTCCGAACTCATGTTGCAGGCCATGTAAGGCTGCTAAAAATTCTTTAAAAGGCCCGCCGGATAAAGGCTCTTTAGCAGACGCTTTTTCACTTTCCGTAAATGCGCTCAAACCTTCCAGTTTATAAACACGCTCTGCTTCGTCTGAAAATAAGACCGCATCACCATCGAAAGCGAACCGAATTTGATCCTCGCTATGGGTTTTGCTTTTTGAAGCCAATAAGGTAGCAGCAGCAATGCCGTGATCGAGCGCATGCTTTACATCCTCGGCGTGGGTAGAGAGAAATAAATGGCAACCAAAGGCCGTAGCGTATTCATAGGGAGAAGTGCCACCACTAAACGCTGCACGGGTGATATTGAGCCCGTAGTGCTCAATAGAATTGAAAACTCGCAAACCTGTATCTGCACTATTGCGCGAGAGAAGGATTACCTCAACACGCGGCTCACCGCCCAATCGCTTATTAAGATTTAATAATTTTTGTACCAGCGGGAAAGCATCCCCTGGCTGCAGAATTTCATCTTCATGTTCGATTTGATAGCGGGCATAGGCATCCAAGCCTTCGCTCATATAGATTTTATGACTGTCGTCTAAATTAAATAAAGCGCGGGATGAAATAGCAATAACGAGTTTGGTTCCGAAACCACTAGGCATAGATAAATTCCGATAGATGTCGTAAGCGACTTTAAACTACCACCAAAAGCCGTGACTTGGGAATTATTTCTATAAAAACATAATTATAATAAAGAGTACGAATTAATTAATAGATTGCGAGCCTGTTTCTGTTCTAGCGTAGCTATTGCGCTCTCTGTGTAAATAAACACCCAATTCATAACGCGAGTTTTGAGCGCTAGAAAGATCAAACAAAGGCGCCTCTTTAATCTGTTGCTGAGTCATATCAATGTATATCTTAGCGTTTCCCCAACTTATATCTTTAACTGCTTGAGGCGTTATCAACACCTGGTGACCAGGCCACCAATTACTTGTTGCAGTAATGCAGTATTGGATAGCCCAAGTATCATCATTAATTAACATACTTTGTAAATAACCAATTTCCCCGTCAATTGCCTGAATATGATAACGAACAATTTCGCAGCAACTGCGTAAATGGCGGTCACCATACATACGGCGAACACTATCGACAGCAATAAAAACATTCTCGAAGTTTTTACTCGATTCATCCAGGCTATCGTCGCCAGAATCTTCTGTAGTTTTATCTGAAACAGAGCGCTGCAAATTATTATCCCAATAAAATGCGTAACCATAGTAACTGAGGTAATCAATTTCGCTAAGCGGTGATACTGAGCGTGCAATGTCAATACGAGGACTGTTACTTACTTCACTCGATGACATATCAACTACTATAATTTTATCTTCCTGATTTAAATGCTTGATGATAGCGGGTGTCAATAAAACCTTATGAGAATTTGGCGCGTCACCTATTTCGACAACAATGTATCGAATAACCCAGCGTCTGTCGTCAAAATAAAAATCGTTGACCCTGCCAATCTTACCGTCTGTCGCCTCGATGACAAAGTTATTCAACTCATTAAGAATCTGCAACATGAGCAATCCCCTTTAGCAACGTTTTAAAAACCTTGAATTTTTATGTCAATGCATTAGACGCATAACAAACTGAAGCCCGCTATTGGAATATAATTTATTTTCTTAACCTCCATAAAAATTTATAGAAATTAACAAACATTTTATTACAACAATAAAGATCAGGCTGTATGTTGGGCTAGCAATACTAGTTCCAGGGAATGACGCCTGAACCAGTACCAGATTTAGACAATGATTCGCAGGGAGGAATATGGGTTTTAGAGGTTGGATCTGGTCGCGAGTAACCTTGCGTATTATTACTTAATTCTTCACCCCAAGGACGAGGCTTATAAGCAGTTAATAAATTATTGTAATCTTTAGCTTGTGTGGTCATCTAGAACTCCTCATGAATTAAAAGTCGAAAAACCGTCATGAGAAAATGTAAACTTAGGCGATTGCGTGTTCTGTACGTTATACCTCATAAGATCTACTCATTTCTGCTGAATTGTTTAAGGTTTCCAATTCTTGCTTGCGCCACGCCAATTGCGCACCAATAGCCCATAGATCGAGCTTTTTTAGGGCAATTATTTTTGGAAAAAGTTTTGTTTGTTTAGCCATAAAAAGCTCTTTGACGTGCTCGCCCAACACACTGACTTTAATATCATACACACTACTGTCTTCATCCAGGCTCTCGATTTCAGCAATCAAATATTTAAGAATGGAATGCCCCATAATAGCTGCCGAAAGATGGCCGTTCTCTTTGACCACTTTTCTGATATCCGGATAAAAAATTTCCTCTTCTATTTGCATGCTTATCATTAATGCATTGCAAATTTTTCTAGTGATAGCTTTTTTTGCAGTAGATTCATCATACTGGTTAAATAAATCCAGAATATTCCTCTGATAATTGCTTATGAAACTGATTGCATCCAATACCCGGCTTGATGTTTCAGTTTGAATTTTTCTCGCGATGGTTGTCATGACTAGCCCCCCTTTTAAATTCATTGAAATAAAACAGATTTTTATTTCAGAAAGATGATGTAAGTTGAAAAATTAGGCATTACAGATAAGTAATGCAGTTTAGAGTGGCATCTTAAAGATTTAAGCGAAAATATCCGTGCGCTAACGAACGATGGGGAATGAGTTATAAGCGCCATTTGTCCTGCCCAAAAAGGAAGGCATCACACTAAAATTATGGGCAATAATTTTATGTCTTAGAAATTTCTTATTTAGAAATAACAAATATCAAATAGCTTTTTAGTTGCTGGACTTTTTTAAACGCCGCTTGTAGCCTTAACTGACAAATTGCCAGGATTCAAGGGAGATTAATATGCGTTCTGTATTTAATCTGTTTAGGCGCTCCGTGTTTATTGCAGCAGTTTTTATAAGTATTAGTGCAGCGTCCAATGCCTATGCTGTTTTTATAGATTTCGATGACCTTGTTCCCGTTTACGATCCGGTTTTTCCTTGCTTTTGTGACAACCCGCTTACCAATCAATATGAATCCCAAGGTTTGTTAATAGGCGATGCCTATCTCAACGGCGAATCAGATGATGGTGGCCTGACTTACGAAAATATTTTATTGAGCGGTCCTTATGCAACCCTATACTTCATTGGGCAGTTGCCGACATTTGTGAGCATGAATGTAACTTCTATTAATGGCGATGCTATTTATCTTACGGCCTATGGCCCGGGCGGCACTGCTGGTGAATACCAAACTTCCGGATTTGCAGGTTCAGATGATTACCCACCCGTTATACCTGACGAACTTGTTAGCTTTTATTCAGAAACCGGTATTAGCCAAATCAACATAGACTCCTATTATTTTTTAAGGGTTGGCGCCGAAATTGATAATTTAACTTTTACTTATTCCTCTGTGCCAGAACCCTCATCATTGGCATTAATGCTGTTAGGTTGCCTGGCTGTGCTATGGAGACGTAGTTGTATTAAGTAATTTTTCTACACACCTTTTTAAAAATCTGAAATCCGGCTTTCCGGATTTCGCCTCCTGCGCTATAACGTAAAAAGCTTTTGTCCTGCCCCTAGCCAGCAGGTGCCCCCTAAACCAAGCTGGTTTTCTAAGGCCTCTTCCCGTTACCTCAAAATGATACTAAACGGTAAAAATATACCCCATATAGTCAAAAAAACCTAATAAAAGATAAAATTTTATCTTTTATTGCTTTTTTTTATTATAGGTATTAAATTTACCTTAATCAGGATAAAAACCTTAAATAAGGTATAAAATTACCCATTATGAATTATAAAGCTATGACAAATGCGGCAATTGCATCTGAATTAGGTGAGCGTATCGAGCGTCTTCGCCTGGAACGCAATATGACTCAATCAGCGCTTGCTACAGAAGTTGGCATCACTGCAAAAAGCTATCGGCAATTAGTTGCTGGAGGAGGCAAGCTGGAGAATATGATTGCCGCCTTGAGAGCACTTGATTGTCTTGAACAGCTGGATAACTTTTTGCCAGCGCCCCCACCAAGCCCATTGGAGCTGCTGAAATTGCAGGGCAAACAACGGCAGCGAGCCAGAACCTATTCAACAGTTAAAGCAGAAAATTATGCGGGAGTTAAAGAACCAAATACCGATGGGTTGGACTGGTAATGCAAAATCTTGCTGAAGTCCATTTATGGAATAAATTAGTCGGTGCACTGGCCTGGAATCCTGAAACTTCTATAGCTACTTTTGAATATACGCAGGAATGGATTAATTCCGGTGTCCAGATCGCCCCACTACATATGCCCGCCAACCACCAGGGCCAGCGAGTCTTCCAATTTCCACAATTAAATAGCGAAACTTATAAAGGATTACCCGCCTGCTTTGCCGATACCCTGCCCGATGACTTCGGCAATGCGGTTATAAATGCATGGCTTACACGAAACGGTCGCGACCCTGGCAGCTTTACCTCTCTCGAAAGACTGCTTTATACGGGCCCCCGAGGTATGGGTGCTCTCGAATATGCACCAGCATTGCGAAAAAGCCAAAGCACAAGCGGCAAGTTGGAACTGGAATCGCTCATTAACATGGCTCAACAGGTTTTAAATCAACGAACACAGGCGCACAATCAAATTCCCGCCAACGATGATTTAAATGGAATTTTGCAAGTGGGCACATCTGCTGGGGGTGCACGTGCAAAAGCGTTGATTGCTGTTAATTCAGCACGCACCGAAATCCGTTCCGGCCAAGTAAACGCACCGGAGGGATTTGAACATTATTTATTAAAATTTGATGGCGTCGTCGAGCACAGCAATAATCAGGAAACCTTCGGCGATCCACAGGGCTTCGGTCGCATGGAATATGCCTACTACTTAATGGCAAAAGATTCAGGCATTAATATTTCACCCTGCGAATTATTAATAGACGGAAAGCGCGCGCACTTCCTGACTAAACGTTTTGATCGTGTCGGTAACGACAAACTACATTATCAATCACTGTGCGCAATGGATCATGCTGATTACAAAAAACCAGGGCACTACAGTTACGAACAATTATTTTCAGTGGCCCGGCAATTAGGTTTATCCCGCGCGGAAGCCATTGAAATTTATCGCCGCATGGTTTTCAACATCATTGCGCGCAATCATGATGATCACACAAAAAACACAGGGTTTTTATTATCCGGGCCCCATGAAAAATGGCGCCTGGCACCCGCCTTCGATATTGCCTACAGCTACAAGCCCGGCTCGCCTTGGGTAAATTCTCATCAGCTTAGCTTAAATGGAAAACGGGATAATTTTACTTATGAGGATTTATTATCAGCTTCAAGCATGCTCAGCAATTTCAACAAGGAAGCCAAAAGCATTATTAATCACGTTATTGATGTCGTCAGTCAATGGCCACATTATGCAGAACAAGCAGAAGTAAACAGAGAATTTGCAGCACGCATACATGAAAATCTTCGCTTGGGTAATAATAAAAAATAATCTCCTGAAAAAGGTGTCAATTTATGCGAACTAATTCGCATCAAAAAGCTACATAAATAACAAAAGTGCTTCATAAATCATCAACCTTAAAAAATAAATTTCTTCTCCTTACTGCAAAATATCGATAAAAATAAAATTTCAAATAAATATGCATATAAGTTTAAATTTTATGTGCCATATAAATATATGTTACGCCAAAAAATTCGGTAAAAATAAAACTGCAATGAATATGGCATATTCTTCGCTTACTCTGATACTACCAAGTGTTAATTGATAGCAATTAATACAAAAACAACATTTTCGCGAGAAATATATTTAGCGAAAAATAGAAAATTTTATCAAAGCTTAAGCAAGGAGACACCCGCCATTAAACCCATCAAAAAATCCCGGACGGGGAAAAAGATGCACAGTATTTAACTGTGCATCTACCGCCTTAATTTATTTTCAACATTAAGCCAAGCGTGGAATTTGTGTAAAGCACGAAGGGATATGCCTTGCCCAAATATCATCCATAAAAACATAGAAATAATAAGCCTTTAAAAATTAGACAGCCTGAAGTACGGCTTTGCCGATTATTAACTGTATATATTAATTTTTCTTGGGGAATTATCATGTTTAAAAAAATATGCTTAATGACTGGATTGTTTGCATACTCACAAACTTATGCAGCAGATGTAAATCCTGGAACAGATATACCTATTAATAGTGAACGCTCTTTATTTGTTCATGACCTAGCCACTTTAAATGGAGCGGATTTCAGTTTGGCCAGTGTACTGGGCCAACTCGCCTCTCAGTTTAATAATATTAATCCCTCCGACCCTATTGATAATATAGAGCTATTTGCGCGCTTTTGGGACACGCAAAATCTTGAACCTGGTTTTGTTAACAAAGGCCCAAAGTGCACGGGGGTTTTAAATGGTTTTCCTTATGAATGCCGGGCAGAGGAAGGACTTCAGGCGCAGACACCAGATGATTTCATAGGCGCTTACATTCCTATTGCCTTAGTGAATCGGTTTGACTTGCGCGATAAAAATTTTATGGATTGCGGTGAAAATAGAATCATTTTTGGTTTAACCAATTCTGCTGGCCGCAATTTTATTATTTTTGAAGCGCAAATGCGTAACCCTACACCGGGCCAGGCTTCTGGTTGTATCCCTATAGTTAATTTCTGGAAAAAATTATCAGTAGAACCCGATGCTGAAGTACGTGCACACGCATTGCGTGATTTTTATTTTAATGGATTACCTGATGCAGCTATTCGACCCGTGATTGATATTCGCAATTACTCACGGTCCAGCGGCCAGATTCGCACTAATCAGTTCATGGGATTCAGCTGGGTATTGAGAGAATTCAAAACCTCTGTGGAAAACGGGCAAAGCATCATCAAACCCGTGACCGTAAAGGCGAACCCCTTCGGCGAATTTTTTAACAACGCACAGCTTGCAGGATTGGCGGTGGATTTTCGCAACCAGTTTTTGAATTACATGAGTAGCTTGCTGATTAAAGATCTTTCATCATTTAGCATTACAATTCAAAGTGACGGTCATAACAATGGTCAAAGTCACGCGAGTGGTTTGGAAATAGCGGAAAATAATTTCATGAACCAACTCAATCAAGGATTTAACCAGGATTTTATGAATGCAATTCAAATACGAATAGGACAATTGGGTAGCTCGATGAATGCAAATCAGGTCGTTAACCGGGCAACGGCTATGACCTGTGGTGGATGCCATCAACCTTCCACCTTTGGGTTAACAGAGGCTGACAGCGTTGGTGATGGGCAGACCTGGCCAGAAACTTTGGGGTTCACCCACGTCAGTGAATTTGCATTTGATGGCAGTTTTCCCATCTCGCCGGCGTTGCGAGATGTATTTTTACCAGCACGAAAAACTGATTTGGAAACATTTATTAACAGCTCATCGAATATTTCCATCAACTTCGCCAGGGTATCAAACCTGAAAGCGACAACCACCAGCAATAGCAACACTACAAATGCCAGGACAGCACCGAAGGTTACTGGAAAACGTTCAGGCTAATATTGTGTAAGCTATAGTTAAAAAATTTTTAATTTATAGATAAGGAATACTTGTTTTAAAATCCTCATATCAAGGATGATGTGAGGATCTATCACGAAAATGGAAAGGACTTATGACACCCGCCATTAAGTTACTCGAAAAAGCTAAAATAAATTTTAAAGTTCACGAATACCACCACGATCCCGCTGCCGAATCTTATGGATTGGAGGCTTCAGAAAAATTGGGCGTGGAAGATGTTCGCGTATTTAAGACCCTGGTAGTAATGCTGGATGCAAAAGATTACGCAGTGGCGATAATTCCTGTTGCACAAATGCTCAGTATGAAACAAATCGCCAAAGCTTCAGCTGCTAAAAAAGCAACCATGGCTGACAAGATAGCTGTGGAGCGCATCACTGGATATGTATTAGGCGGTGTGAGCCCAATAGGACAAAAGAAGCGGTTAAAGACATTTATAGATAATTCTGCGCGGGGATTTGAAAGTATTTATGTAAGCGCAGGTCGTCGTGGATTGGAAATTGAACTTACCGCAGAAGATTTAAAAAACCAAACTGGAGCCACATTCGCACCGCTCACCCAGGAATAATATTTTTCTTCCCTGTCCCGTCCTAAAATAAGTTGACGGTTTTTGTTTAAGCCAGCTCGCACAAAGAG
>CBHTVU010000033.1:0-22990 GCA_966096785.1 uncultured Gammaproteobacteria bacterium
AAAAAAGTCAGAAAAGAAAAAGTTAGAAACATGGGAGCTGCATAATAAAAAATAAGCTCATGTTTCGTTGCCAAAAATGCGCGGAAGCATTTTTGCACAGCCGCAGGCTGCCCGAAGGGCGAACGCCACGGATGGCGTGAGTGACTAAAATGCACGATGGAATTTTTGCACAGCCGCAGGCTGCCCGAAGGGCGAACGCCACGGATGGCGTGAGTGAACCATGGGAGCTGCATAATAAAAAATAACAAGAGCGGAAATTACAGCAATGGATAAAACTATATTCTTCATCTCACGCTTTGAGCAGCTATTTCGCTATCTTAGTTTTATCTGCATTTTATGCTTGCAATGCATCGCTTTAAATGCAAATGCCGTTAGTAAAAATATTGCACTGAACACAATTAAAAATTTGAATGATTTTAAACAACTCAGCGCAGAGCCAGACTCCAGTGTTACCGCTAGAACCGAAACTCTAAAGTTCATGTTGGACCGTAAAGACAAACGCAAATTGTGGTTTTTCAATACAAAAAAATATACCTATCACTATGCATTCGCTGCGGATCATTTAAATACCACTTCACGCCCAGTGCCCACCCATGACGTTTTTAATTTGCGCGAGTACAGCAATAAAAACCGACGTTTTGAAATGGGTTCTATCATTCACTACAAAGACCAGAATCTTTGGGTGATGCAACTAATGGCGGGGGATAGTTTAACCGCACAGGAAATAGCGCAATTGTTTAGCGATGTTAAACAGGCACTCTGGATTGGTTCGCAATTACATTTTTTACCCATGTCAACAGACCAGGAAGCCTCTGTTCAATCTCTTGCAAACAAGCTCTCCGTTGTCAGTGTTTCACAGGTTTTTAAAGGTGTTCATTATCAGCCCTTAACGCAAGGTCGAGCATTTGGTTACTTGCGTGTTGTAAAAGGTGAGTTGGACCCGACAAGCGTGCGGCCAAACCAAATATTAGTGCTGGAGAAATTACCGGAAGAAATTCCAGTGTCTGCCGCTCTTATTTCTCAGCAACTACAAGCTCCACTCGCACATATCGCGTTGTTGTGCGGTTCACGCGGCACGCCCAATATGGGATTGCGTGATGCCCTGAACAATAAAGATATACAAGCTCTGGATGGCCACTTGGTAGAATTAAATATCCAGCCACAGGAATACTCGCTACGTGCTGCTGATATTGATACAGCAAATCAATTTTGGGAAAAGTTGCGTCCCTTAAAAATAAAAATTCCAGATGCTAATCTCAAGGAAAAAAACCTGATTAATGTTGCTGAATTGAAATTATCAAACACCAGCTTTGCAGGTGCCAAGGCAGCACAGCTAGGTGAGGTTTCCGGCTTGAAGCCAGCACTGGAAACACCCGGTGGTTTTGTGGTTCCTTTGGCACATTATTTTGATCATTTGAATAAACCTGCCGTTAAAACTCTTGTTGATGATTTGTTTTCTGAAAAAACAATAATTATACCACCCGAAAAATTATATCTGCGCTTGGATAGATTGCGCTCCATTATTGAAGCAACACCTGTGAACTCGGATTTGATTGCACACATAAAAGCAAAAATGAGTTCGTTCAACCATAGTGGTCGCTGGATTTTACGTTCCAGCACTAATGCGGAAGACCTCGCAGGCTTTAATGGTGCAGGGCTTTATCGTTCAATAAAAATAAAAGCAAATGCGAGTGATGCTGATCTGGAAGATGCGATAAGAAAAGTGTGGGCAAGTGTTTGGTTGCAAACCGCATTTGATGAGCGTGAATGGTTCAGGCTAGACCACCGCGCCGTAGGCATGGCGATTTTAGTTCAGCCGTTTGTTGACGGTGCAATTGCAAATGGTGTAGCTGTAACTGCAAACCCGTTTGCGGAGTTTCGCCCTGGCGTTTTGATAAATGTTCAAGCCAGTGGTGGAAGTGTTACAGGTGCAACGGGTGACGAAATTCCTGAGCAGCACCTTGTATATACTTTCACCGAGCAATTCGATGCTGAACTTCTATCAAGAAGTTCACGTATGCCGGATGGAAAAATGCTTTTGGATAAATCTGCCCTTAAAGATTTAACGCAGCAACTCGTGCGTTTACATAAGCATTTTATGCATCGCTGGGATGATCGCGCTAATGCGGTAGATGTTGAATTTTTAGTGATGCCAGACGGACATATAGTGATTTTGCAGGCTCGTCCTTACAAACTGTTGTACACCAAAGAACAGCAAATGTTTTGATACGGTTTAATTTTCATCGATATCATCTACATCAACTTGCCCGGACCAGCGCAATGTAATGTGCGACCAGCACATGCCAACAGCAAGCAACAAAGAAAGTAAAATTTCCACAACCCAGGCTACGGCGGAGGTGTTGTTGAGGTCGAGTATTTTCCAGTAGATGAATAGCCAAACCAGGCAAGCAAAAAGTGCGCTCGCTAACACAACACCCACAAATCCGAGGGAATTAAAGGTCGCTTTCACGTATATCGCCCAACCTATGATCAGGATTATTCCGGTGATAGCAATATAAGGAGTAAGGCTGTGAATATTTTGATGAACCCAATGAAAATAGGAGTAGCCGCTTGGGTTATAGGTTAGTAAAACGAGCAGAATTGAAAATAAAAATCGGAATGCTATTCCTGAACTGGTGAGTCGCATAATTTTCCTCATTCTCAAGATTAAAATATCATCGGTATTTTACAAACCCTGATTTCTCTACATTATTTTATCAGGGTGAGCTAGATGTATGTGAAAGCAACTCAATCCTTCATGGGTGTGCTCATAGGAAATCAATGCCTGGTTACTTTCACATAATTCTTTGCAAATATATAGTCCCAAACCCGAGCCAGTATTTTCAGTTGTAAAAAAGGGCTCAAATAAATGCGCGAGATTTTCATGACTAATGCCATCGCCGAAATCGATCACTTTTATAAAGGGCTGTTGAGTGTTGCGGTCTATTCCGGCCTCAAGCACCAGCTGTGGACAACCTTCGGGTGGTTGACTGTAACGCAATCCATTGTCACACAAATTAGTAAGCACCTGTTGCAACTGACCTACATCAAATTTCGCCGGAATTTGTTCGGCGGCTATACAATCTATCGACGGTTTATCGTGTGCACTTTTGCTTGCGCAATAGTCGTTGATAAATTTCGGTAGCCATTCGTCGAGGCGAATTGTTTGTGGATTGGATATTTTCCGACGAGAAAGTTGCAAAATATTTTCAATGATTTGATTTACGCGTTTGGTATGTGAACCAATAATTTCTACGAGACGTTTATCTCCAGCGGGTAAAAGTTCATCTTCCGACAAGAGTTGGCTTGCATGGCTTATGGCGGCGAGAGGATTGCGAATTTCATGGGCAA
This sequence comes from uncultured Gammaproteobacteria bacterium, assembly GCA_966096785.1. Lineage (GTDB taxonomy): Bacteria > Pseudomonadota > Gammaproteobacteria > Pseudomonadales > Cellvibrionaceae > Cellvibrio. Next base: position 3,352 of record CBHTVU010000033.1, read on the forward strand.
TACTGGCTGTTAACCGCCCCAGAGAAGCAAGTTTTAATTGTTGCGCCTGTTGAGTAATTGCGCGGTTGTCTTCCAAAAAAATGAGCGTGTGTGAATTTTGGTCCTGACCAAGTTTGGCGAAGTTTACTTTCACTTCATCATTGGTGTCGCTGTCTACTCGCAATATAGGCGCTGGGTTTGTGTTGGTGCGTTGCCAAAGGTCAACTTTTTCCTGCAGATCTGGCGAACCGTTCAAGCTCGGTGAGCTGTTGGGGTTTAGGCTGAGAAGTTTTGCGGCAGCATTATTAAACATAGTTATCTGATTACTTTTATCGAGCACCATAATACCGGTACGCATACGCTCTACGATTTGTTGTGCGAGTTTTTGTATGTGCGCGGCGTGACTCGCTTGCGAAAGAGCTTCCTGATTGCTGGTAAGAATTTTTTTGGTCAGATATTGGAAGATAATCGCACTGATAAAAATTAGTGCACCCAATATACCGGCGGAAAAAAACGCGTTGGAATTATTTGTGAGTGGGTCCGTAATCGAACGATAGGCTGTTTCAGAAATAACGGCGATAGTAGCAATCGCTGCCAGGAAAAACGCAATTTGACCGCGCAATAACATACCGCCAGCAGCTGACGCAACCAATAGTAGATAACCTAGTGCATTAGATGCTCCGCCGCTGCTGTGCATCAGCAAAATAACGGCGGCGATTTCAATGAGAAATAATGCGAATAGTTGTTTTTGCGAGGGGGAAAAGCGCACTTTCCACAGCAGCAATAGAGTACTCACATTGAAGACTGTGTAGCCTACGGATGCGAATAAAAAGATGTCGGGGTTATCTATGCCCAACACTTTTGAAGCCAATTTGCCCTTGAACATAATCAACAATACTATGCCGAGTAAGGTTCGATAAAAGGTGTAAACCCGAAGTAACTCAAACGGATTGTAATTTGCAGAAATAGGCGAAAAAGATTTCATGGCGTCTTGCACTTAGGGTCATTAGTTTGATTAAAGAACAGTTAAAAAATAGCTGTCGATTTCAAATGCGTTTACATTTTTCTTGATCATTATTGTTGGTGATAACAGTTTATTGCCTTTGCTTAAAAGGGCGGATTAGTCGACAATGCGCAGCCTTTAAGTACCGGTTTTACCGCTTTGTTTACTGTTTTAGTTGCCGCACAGTCTACGCTGTTTTTTTGCATTCATTCAGCTGTTTAATATTGCGACCTAATTTAACTATTTTTCGTAAAACGTCTAGAGAATTTCTGCCATGTCCACCTTGACTATCGCTCTGGCACAACTGAATACCCTAGTAGGGGATATCCCCGGCAACACTCAAAAAGTCATAGAATTTTCCCGTCGTGCTCTCGCGGAGGCAGCTGATGTTGTTGTTTTCCCCGAGCTGACACTCACTGGTTATCCCCCGGAAGATTTATTGTTACGGCCGAGTTTGGATTTACGTATTGCGCGTGCCCTCAATGACATCATGGTTGCCAATTTACCCTTAGCTGTGGTCGTAGGGTATCCAAAACGGATTGATGGAGCTCTGTTCAATATGGCAGGTGTTATTCAAGCGGGTCAGCTGGTTGCTGAGTACGCGAAACAATGCCTTCCGAATTATCAGGTGTTTGATGAGAAACGCTACTTCTCGCCGGGCCATCGTCCCTGTGTATTTGTGCTGAAAGGGGTAATGGCGGCCATTACTATTTGTGAAGATATCTGGTTTCCTGAGCCTATGGCGCAAGCCAGGTCAGTGGGCGCGCAGCTGATGTTAAATCTGAATGCATCACCTTACCATCAAGGCAAACAAAATCAGCGTGAGGCTATAGTGGCGTCGCGCGCGCAAGAAGGCACAATGCCGGTGGTCTACGTAAACCTTGTTGGTGGACAAGATGAACTGGTGTTTGATGGTGGTTCGGTCGTTGTTGCTGCAACGGGTGAAACGCAATTTCGCTCACCCGCGTATGAGGAAGATCTGTTCATAGCGGACTTGGAGCCAACCACGCATGGACTGGGCATGCAGTCCAAGATGCTTGCTCCAATCCCCTCCAACCATGAAGCGGTTTACCAGGCGTTAGTGTTAGGCATGCGCGATTATGTGAACAAGAACCGTTTCAAGGGCGTGGTGTTGGGGTTGTCTGGTGGAATAGATTCCGCACTAACGTTGGCTATGGCTGTGGATGCTTTGGGCGCGGACCGAGTCGAAGCCGTCATGATGCCATTCCGCTACACCTCTGACTTAAGTAAAAACGATGCAGCGGAACAGGCGCGTCGAATGGGTGTGCGCTATAGCTCGATTAGTATCGAGCCCATGTACGAAGCCTTTATGACCCAGCTGGCTGCAGAATTCATCGGCACCAAACGAGACACTACCGAAGAAAATTTACAGGCGCGCTGTCGTGGTGTGCTGCTAATGGCTATCTCTAACAAGAAAGGCTATCTGGTGCTCACAACGGGCAATAAAAGCGAAATGGCGGTAGGTTATTCGACACTCTACGGCGATATGGCTGGCGGGTTTGATGCCCTAAAGGATGTTCCCAAAACCCTGGTGTTTGCCTTGGCAAAGTATCGCAACACTCTTGGCGACGTGATTCCAGAAACAGTGATTACGCGTCCACCCTCAGCAGAACTTGCACCTGACCAGAAAGACGAAGACAGCCTACCACCCTACGATATCCTCGACCAAATCCTCGCTCTTTATATAGAGCATGATCTGAGTGCGGAAGCGATTATTGCCAAGGGTTTTGCCCGCGATCAGGTGGAGCGTGCGGTTCGCCTGGTAGATATCAACGAATACAAACGCCGCCAAGCCCCCATAGGAATTCGCATTAGCCAGCGCGGCTTTGGTCGTGATCGCAGGTATCCGATAACGTCTGGTTGGAAGATGGGGGACTAAACGGCACGACAGCCGTTTAGCACAGCCGAAGGCTGCCGGCAGGGCGAACGCCATGGATGGTGTGAGTGATTAAATTACCCTCACCCAACCTCCCCCTTGGCAGGGGAGGGAATTGGAATTTCGCACATTTTTAAATTGGAGTAAGGTCTAGCTCCTCCCCCTGTGAAGGGGGGAGGTTGGGAGGGGGTTGTTTTGTTTATGCAAATCACAGGCACAAAAAAAGCGGATCAAATCCGCTTTTTTGAACCAAGGTAACTTTTTAATTTTTAACTCTCGGAGTCTTTTGATATTCCGCATCGTAAATTTCGCGGGTATCAAATCCGATGGTGTCTTGCTTGCTGAACAGGCCCAGCGTCAAGGTGCCCAGAAGATTGCGCTCGCCTATATGTTCGGCGTATTCGTAATCAAATTCACCCGTTTTATTGAGTGCAGGGAAGTCAGGGTAGTTAGTGCGCAGTACATTCAGCGCTTCATTTGCACGATCTTCCATGCCGAGGAAGTGATAACCCTGTACCATAACGGCCAGTGCATCGGGCGTTGCGGGTGCTTGAGGATAGTTTTCTATTACATAGCGACCGCGACTAATAGCTGCCACATAAGCCTGGCGTTTAAAGTAGTAGTTGGCAACGTGGATTTCATAACGCGCTAACATGTTACGCAAATACAGCATGCGCTTTTTGGCATCGGCAGCATAACTGCTGTCAGGGTAGCGATTGAGCAGTTGTGAAAAGTTGGCCAATGATTCACGCGCAGCTCCCGGGTCGCGCTTGGTTAGGTCAGTAGGCATTACGCGCTCGAACATACCTTTGTCTTTCGTGAATGAGCTGAGGCCCATCATGTAATAGGCATAGTCTACGTTACGGTGTTGGGGGTGCAGGCGGATAAAGCGGTTAGCGGTGGCAATAGCTTCATCGGGTTTGTTAAAGCTGTAATAAGCGTAAATAAGCTCAAGTTGACCTTGCTCGGCATAGGCGCCGAACGGAAAGTTTTCTTCCAGCTTTTGCAGGTTTTTAATAGAAGTTTCCCACTGTTCATGTTCTAACTGCTCTTCAGCAGCGTTGTAGAGATCGGCTTCGCTGGTGAGCTTCTCCTCTTTCTTTGTATGGGAGCAGGCGGTTAGGAATGCCAGTGAACTTATGAGAACAATGGACAGGAATTGCTTAAGCATAAAGAATTAACTCAATATTATTGGGACAAACATTAGTCGCCGGATTTGTACAAAGCCGCTCTTACGCGCAGCTGCTTTCAAGCCCTCTTTAATGTGCGGCGTATTTAAACACAGAGCTTGCCGATACCAAAGCGGCATTCGTTTTATAACCGAGGTTTTACTGTTAAATGAAAGATGTTTTTGAACTTAGTGTACAAGTGCCATTCTCAATGAGTGGGCTGCGCTTCGACCAGGCGGCTTCAGAGTTGTTCCCTGATTTTTCACGGTCTCGCCTGCAAAGCTGGATTAAAGATGGCCAACTCCAAATCAACGGTAAAACCGGCAAGCCAAAAGATAAGCTGATTGGTGGTGAAACTCTGGAGCTAAATGCGGAGTTAGAAGCTCAAGGTGATTGGGAAGCGGAAGAGATACAGCTGAATATAGTTCACGAAGATGACGATTTATTGATCATTAATAAACAAGCGGGTCTGGTAGTCCATCCGGCGGCGGGTAATTATACGGGTACGTTGGTGAATGCATTGCTCAATCATATTCCCGAGCTTATTAATTTGCCGCGTGCCGGTATTGTGCATCGTCTGGATAAAGAGACGACCGGATTGATGGTGGTTGCGAAAACACTGGAAGCTCATACTGATTTGGTAGCCCAGTTGGCTGATCGCACTGTAAGCCGTGAATATGAAGCTGTTGCTGTAGGTGCTATGACAGGTGGCGGAACAGTAAATGCTCCTATGGGGCGCCATCCAATTCATCGTAAATTAATGGCGGTGTTAAGCCAGGGCGGTAAGCGTGCAGTTACGCATTACCGGGTTGCTACGAGATTTCCGCATCACACTCATATTAAAGTGAAATTGGAGACGGGCCGTACCCACCAAATTCGCGTACATATGGCGCACATTGGTTTTGCGTTGGTGGGTGATAAAACTTACGGCAAAAGTTTTAAGATCCCAAAAGGAGCGAATAGTCACTTGATTGAAGCGCTCAAGGCGTTTCCACGTCAGGCACTGCATGCGGCCAAGTTGGGCTTGGAGCATCCGGGTACAGGTGAATATACTGAGTGGACAGCTCCGCTGCCGGAGGATTTTAAAGGTTTATTGAAAGCTCTAAAACATGGCTACGAGCCGGATCAAAAAAACGAATAATATTTGCGCTGTGAAAATTTTCACGAGTGCGATGAATTGAAGTACAGGTATTATTTAAGTAACTGCAACAGATTCATGCACTGATTAATTCACAGCAATAAATAAAAAGATTTATAGTGGGCGGAAAGCGCAATCCAATGAGTGACAATTACATCATTCCCAACTGGCCTGCCCCGGAGAATGTACGGACCTGCATCACTACCCGTACTGGTGGCGTGAGTGTGGGTGCTTATTCAAGTAATAATTTGGGTACACATGTAGGAGATGATCTCCAGGCCGTTGAAACAAATCGTGAAGCTTTGTGTAAACACTTGGGTTTAATTAAATCACCTCAGTGGCTTGAACAAATACATGGTGTAAAAGTCATCACTGCGAAAGACGACAAGCTGGTGCGCACGGCGGATGCAAGTTTTTCTGCTGAAGCCGGCCAGGCTTGTGTGGTTATGACGGCTGATTGCCTACCGATTTTTTTGTGTGATACCTCTCCGTTAAAAAATCGGGCTTCACAGGTTGCTGTTTTGCATTGTGGGTGGCGTAGTCTTGCCAAAGGTATTTGTGCCAAGGCGTTACAGAAATTCGATTCGGCTCCGCGGCAGCTTATGGCATATCTCGGCCCTGCCATTTCCCAAAAACATTTTGAAGTGGGGGTGGATGTACTTGAAGCTTTTTTTAAATCTGCACGCAATGCCGCACATGCGGATGCAATAGCCTCTGCCTTTATCCCAGGTCAACGGCCCTTACATTTTTATGCAGATATTTACGAGCTTGCTCGAGCAGAATTAAAATCACTTGGTGTAGACACTATTTATGGCGGTGATTACTGCACTTATGCACAGGCAGACCAATTTTATTCCTACCGTCGCGATGGTGTTACGGGAAGAATGGCCCACTTGATTTGGCTTGAGTAATTATCGTCAGCCCTTGTGAGTAATCCATACAGCTTACTTGAATACAGATTTAACATGAGGCATGGAATTAGAGATGGATAACTACAGTATTATTCAAGAACTCAAAAAAGGCGCAAAGTCATGGAATAAATGGCGCAAAGCGGTTGCCATAGGCAGCATTAATTTAGATGGAATTGAGTTGGCGAATATGGAGCTGGACGGGGTAGATTTTTCCAGGATGTCCATTCGCAATGCCTCTATTACCAATTGCCGTTTTCGCTATGCCGATTTTATTTCTACCAATTTGGAAGGTTCCCTGCTGCGCAATAATGATTTCTCCCACGCTAAATTGATTGCTACCCGGCTGGTAGATTGCGATTTAAGTGGTTCCATCCTATTACATTCCAATATGCTCACTGCAATTACTCGAAATACCAAACTTGAAAATATTGATTTTAGTGGCCATGACATTGGCGGTTTGATGTTGCGAAATGTTTCGCTCGCAGGAAGTAATCTGGCGGGACAAAATTTGGCGCGCATAGATTTTAGCAACTCCAATCTAACGGGCACCAATTTGCAAGGCGCTGACCTTACCAGCGCTATTTTCAGTCATGCAAAATTAGCGGGTGCAAATTTTAAGGGCGCAAATTTAAAAGGTGTTATTTTTAAATCCGCTGATCTGGAAGAAGTAGATTTGCGTGGAATGGATTTAACCAAGGCAGATTTTAGTAATGCAAATTTGTCTCACTGCGATTTGCGCGAAACCAATCTCTCCAAAGCAAAATTGACCGATACCAATATTAGTGGCAGTAAATTATGGAATGTCACTACAACGGGCTGGAATATTGCGAATATTCTGTGCAGTTATGCCTATTGGGACAAAGTCGGTAAAGAAAAAACAACCTATCGTACCCACGAATTCGAACGTATTTTTGGCGAGTCTATTACCATTGAATTGCGATATCCCTATCGACTGGCAGATCATGAATTGGCTACCTTGCCTATTTTTATTGAACATTTAGCGGCGGTGAATTGGGGAATTATTTTACGGTTAAAATCCATTAGCGATGTTGCCGGTGGCGCTCTGGTTAAGTTTGTCGTGGAAGAGGTCGGTGGGCACAATCCCACTCAATTAAAAGCGCGCTTGCAAGATGAAGCTGACCGCATTCAATTGGCTCAGCTTTCCTTGCGTACCAATTCGCAGTTACATTTGCAATTGAAAGAACGCATTGCCTCCATTCGCGAAGAATTATGGCCACGATTATTGGAGCTTGCTGCGGACCATGAAAAAGACCAGGTGCGTAATCTCACTATTGTGTTTATGGATTTAAAAGGATTTTCAAAATGGCGCGACGATGAATTGTCCGAAAAATTGTCGCTGTTCCGCGGTCTCGTAAAACCCATTCTCAATAAATGGTCTGGCAATCATCCCAATATGGAAGGCGATTCCTTGCGTGTGACTTTCACTAATGCGACTGCCGGATTGTCCTGCGCTTGCATGATGCGCAACGTATTAACCGCAGCAGGTTTTGAATTGCGAGTTGGAGTGGAGTTGGGCGAGGTGTCGGTGATTCGCAATGAGGTAACCGAAATTCTCGATCTTGAAGGTGTTGCAGTTAGTATGGCTGCGCGCCTGGAAGCTGCTGCTGAAGCGGGTGAAGTATTGGCGAGCCACCGTGTACGTCATTATGCTGAACGCAGCGATTTATTTACGTTTATTCCAAAGCGTGTGCCACTGAAAAAAGCCATAGGCGCTTTTGCGCAGGGTGAGTATATTGATTGTTTTGCAGTTGAGCCCATCAAAAATCTCCAGGACGCCCTGATATAATTTTACGAGCAATGGCCCACATTCTTTCCCGGGAAATTAAGTGCAGAGTAGCACTGGTCGTGAACGATCATTATAATTTCGCGTTTTTTGAACCCCTGATTTTACCTTTCTAAGGATTTTCCATGTCCGTTGCGGAAATCGTTGCACCAGTTACAAGACCTAAAGCTATGTTTCGCGATAAATTCAAAATCGCGTTATTGGTAGGCTTCGCTGTATTTTTATTTCGTCTCGTGATTTGGATTTCACGGAGCTTTGGCGATATATCTCTGGACCAAATGTTATTTCACCTGGGTGCAGATGCAACCACGGGTGTTCCCGCAAAATTGATACGTTCCGCTTTTCTGGAGCTTGGCTTCAGACCACTCATGGGTTTTTTAATCGCATTTGGTATCATGTCCATTCCCCTGTTGCATCGTTTTAAAGTACAAAGAATATTATTTTGGCTTAGCTGGTTGGGTATTTTAATTACCACTTATTTTATATATGACGTGCTTAAGCTTAGAGAATATTTTGAGCGCTCAACATTCACTGGTGACTGGTATCAGACTTATGCCAAACCGGCGACACTTAATCTCGCTGCGCCAGAAAATAAACGTAATCTTGTTTTTATTTATGTTGAGTCGCTTGAAAAATTTCGTGTTACTCCTGAGACGCAATTAGGAAAGTTCAGCGAAGAGTTTGGCGCTCCCAAGCAATGGTACATGTTACCGGGAACGCAATGGACACTCGCTGCCATGATCAGCAGCCAATGCGGTGTTACACAAATGCTGCATGGATTCGTTGGAAAAAACAATTTAAACAAAACGCCGAATCCGTTAAAAAATGCCGTGTGCATGGCGGATATTTTAAAAGCGGCAGGATATCAAACGCTTTACATTGACAGTGCCAACCCGGCATTTGCGGGTAAAGGAAATTTTTTCAGTACCCATGGATTCGCACAAGTTCACGGCGCCGCCAACATAGATGCAGAAATCCCCAAAAGCCAAATTCCGGATTGGTGGGGTGTACCTGACACAGTGTTGTTTGAATATACCAAACGAAAAATTAATACTTTAGCGGCTGCGGGCCAACCTTTTTATGTTGCACTTAATACAGTGAATACTCATGGCCCACATGGTGTTCTCGCTCCATCGTGCGAGCAAAAAGGTTTTCGCAACCAAATTGATTCTATTTTTGAATGCAGTGTGGGTGAAGTCGGTGAATTTCTTTCATGGCTTCACGGGCAGGATTTCAGTTCAAATACCGTAGTGGTGATTATGGGTGATCACCCGATTATGGCCGGGCATATGATAAAAAATAAATTGGCGAAAACCGAACCTGAAATATTTTTTCTAATACGCCGCCCGGATGGTGTGAAATTGCCCGCTAAAAATATGACTCATGTGGATATTTTTCCAACAACGCTCTCGGCACTTGGATTTGAACTTCCAGATGAACATATTGCGATGGGGCATAATATTTATAAAACAGAAAGTTTAATCGACTCTATTGCCCCGCAGGAATTACGTAAAATAATTCGCAAACCTTCACCCGCTTACGATGCGCTATGGTAGGAAAATTGTTGTAGCTGATTAAACCGGTAGCGAGCGAAGTGTTTTGGGTAGATTTTCAATTGCCACCGGGCGCGCAAAATAATAACCCTGATAAGCATCGCAACCCATAGTCATAAGAGCTTGATGTTGTTCAATTGTTTCAACACCTTCGGCAATAACTTTTAAATTCAAACTATGGCCCAACGCAATAATGGTTTTAGCAATAGCAGCGTCATTGGGGTCAGAGAGTAAATCGCGCACAAAAGTTTGGTCAATTTTAAGTTGATCGAGGGGCAGACGCTTTAAATAAGCTAGCGATGAATAACCTGTGCCGAAATCATCCAGAGAAAAAGTTACACCTAATGCTTTAATTTCATGCATTTTTACAATCACATCTTCCACGTCTTTCACCAACATGCTCTCGGTGAGTTCAAGCTTTAGCAAACGCGGATTGGCTTCGGTTTTTTTTAAGGCTTTATCAACATTGGCAACAAATGCAGGCTGTGCAAATTGCGATGCGCTCACGTTAACCGACATGGTCCATTGTGAGGTAGCTGATTTTTTAGACCACTCCACCAATTGCGCGCAAGCGGTTTCAAGCACCCATTGTCCCAAAGTTAAAATCATGCCGGTCTCTTCGGCAAGCGGAATAAATGCAGCAGGTGAAACCATACCATGTTCGCGATGATTCCAACGCACCAAGGCTTCCACGCCTGTGGGTTTTCCCTTTCCATTTACTTGCAATTGATAATGCAGCACAAATTCTTGGCGCTCCAGTGCGATGCGCATACTTCTTTCCAATGCCACGCGAACTGAAGCAGCAGCCTGCATGGTTGGATCAAAAAAGCGTGCGTTGTTACGTCCCGCTGTTTTTGCCTGATACATGGCAACGTCAGCTTTTTTGATGAGCTCGTCGAGGTTGTCATGCTGATGCAAAAACACCACTATGCCAATACTGGGTGTAATAACATAAGTGTGTTCACGCAAAGTATAAGGTTTGGACAATGCTGCTAAAATTTTATGCGCAATACCTTCAGCTTGAGTGGCAGCCTCGTTAGGGTAGATGCTCAGGGATTCAATGAGCATCACAAATTCATCCCCGCCCATGCGCGCTACACTATCGCCTTCGCGAACACATGCTTGCAAGCGCGCCGCAACTTGTTGCAAAAGAATGTCTCCTACGTCATGCCCTAAACTATCATTTAATTGTTTGAAATGATCCAGGTCTAAAAACATAAGCGCACCGTGTTGATCGGTGCGGCAAGATGTCAGAATTGCTTGTTGTAAGCGGTCAAAGAGCAAGCGTCTATTCGGTAAATTAGTGAGTGGATCGTAAAATGCCAAGCGATAAATCTCTTCCTCATCATGACGTTGCTGGCTGATATCGCGTACAAGTCCAACAAAAGTAACCGTACCACCGCGCAATATTTTGGAGATGGATAAGCTCATTGGGAAAACCTCACCACTTTTGCGTTTTCCTTCAACTTCACGCAAAGTGTTGCCTACTTCAACATCCAGCGAATTATTGTGATGTTGTAAAAAGTTTTCATGCTGTTGTTGAAAATGCTTGGGCATTAAAAGAGTGACATTCTTACCTAGGATGTCTTGCTGATCGTAACCAAAAATACTACATGCTGCTTTATTAAAAGATTGGATAATACCTTTGGTGTTAATCGTAATAACGCCATCAAACATGTTATCTAAAATTGCTTGGGTGTGTTGTACAGAGTCTTGCAATGCAAGCTCCGCTTGTTTGCGTTCGGTGATATCCAGCATCACCAAAAAAATTCCCTCCATTATTCCGTTGGAGATATCTGGAATAAATTGCATCCATACATAAAGATTGCGACCTTCAGAATTTTTAATAATACGTTCTACACTTTGCTCGTTACCGGCCAGTGCTGCATGCATGTAAGGTTCATTCACCTTGGATAGTGTTTCACCCATAATATCTTGCGGTGTCGCATCATGAAGTTCAGAAAGATTTTTACCAGACCAGCGCTGGTATTCCTTGTTAGCAAAGTTGCAGCGTAAATCTTTAGTCCAGTGCGATACCATGCCCGGCATGTTGTGCGCGAGTGTGGCAATAAAACGCTCATTTTGTTTAACTAATTCTTCTGCCTCTTTTCTCTGGGTAATATCGTGCGCAACCGCGAGAAGAATGGGCTCAGATTCTGTTGTGAGAAAGCGGGCAGAAAATTCTATAACTCGCAATTCGCCGTTACGACGACGCATGACAAATTCATAATTATCAATTTTTTTATCTTTCACTAATTTTTGTAGCATGGTTTCGCGCTGTTCCGGGTGGAACCAGAGCCCAAGTGTATGCGTGGGTTGGCCGATAATTTCTTCGCGAGTAAAGCCACTGATTTCGCAAAAGGAATCACTGCAATCGATCAGCACTCCGTCTTTGCTTTGCAGGGTTACAGGGTTAGGAATCAGCTTGAAGGTAGTACGGAAACGTTCGTCAGCGCGACGCAAAGCTTCAATGGCCTGGTAACGTTCGGTGACATCGGAAAATACCAAAACCACACCAACAATATTTCCATTTGCGTCGCGTATTGGGGCAGCGCTGTCAGATATCTGATGTTCATCGCCATAGCGTCCAATTAAGACAGTGTGATTCGCGAGCCCTACCACCCGGCCTTGTTCCATGACTATTTGTACCGGGTTTCGCGAAGGTTGCCGGGTATCTGCATGGAAAATACGAAACACGTCTGTAAGAGGTTTGCCTATAGCTTCTGTAAGCTGCCAACCGGTCATGCGCTCAGCAGTGGGATTCATACGGGTAATAACGCCTTGTGCATCCGTTGCTATTACAGCATCGCCAATGGATTGCAGTGTTATGGAGAGATTTTCTTCGCTACGCCGCAAGGAATCTTCAGCAAGTTTGCGCGCGGTAATATCCCGCGCCATAGATATCATTGTGCCGTCTGGCATAACAGTGGAGAGTATTTCAGCGGTAAATATGGAATTGTCTTTACGCTTAAGTTGCCATTCCTGAATTAATTCAACTTCTGATTTTATGGTGTCTATTGCGGGTGCAACTTTTTCCAACTCAACTTGGGCGACCACATCTATAGGCCGCAATTTTTTTACTTCTTCCACAGTGTAACCAAGCAATTGACAAAAATTTTCATTGCAGTCAATCAAGAAGCTTTCCGGGTCAGGGTGAAATAAAACTATGCCTATTTGCGCATGTTCAAAAAGCTTATGGTAGCGTGCATCACTTTGCTGCTTCGCATCTTCAATAGCCAGGCGTTCTTCGCGAATATGTTTAAGGTTGCGTTGGGTTTCCAACAGCCAACCTAAAATACTATTGTGCTGGTTGTCGCGAATTTTTATTGGCGTGTTAAGGTCGCCTTTGCCAAGGCGGGTAATTTGGCTATATACCGTTTCCAGAGGCCCGCCCAAAATGACGCGTAGAGCCCTGCTGATATTCCAGAGCGTAATCATCAAACACAGGCTGAATCCTACTAACGTGTAACGCATTATGTCGGCTTTGTACTCAGCTTGATGTACCCCGTCCAGAGTACGTTTGTCTATCAACCTATAAAACTGATTGATGGCTTGCATAATTGCTCCCTTAACTGCGTCATACTCGGTCCCGAAGAGCAGAGATAAGGCAGCGTTAGGCGCACTTCCATCATTTGTCTGGCTAGTATCCGCAATGGACATGGCGCGCAATTCAATAGCGGTTTGAGCATCTATGCGAGCTTTGGCGTCGGCCAATATTTGAAGTTCATGTGCACTGAATCCGGCTTTACGCATAAGTTCGAGCAATGCAATACTTTGCTCTTGCTGATAGCGAGGTGGCTGTTTGTTGGCGAGTAGTAGCTCCCAATAAACGATGGGGTAGGTGGACGGACGCGGTTTATGGCCATCGCGAATGGCAATAATGTCTTGGTAATATTGTTTATAGACGGGGTTTCTTGTGGCGACATAGCTACGCGCCATACGTGTCAGGTCATCGGAGGATTGGCGTAATTCGTTGGTCAATAACAGTGATTCATGACGTGCAAGATTATTGCGATCCACTTCTTTTTCGAGATGGACGTAAATAACAAATATAATCGTAATTGCAATGAACAGGCCTAGCGCCAGCCAGATGTGAAGGGAGAATTGACGAGTACTTCTAGCGGTCATCTTGATTTCCGTTTCTGCTAAACTCACTGCCGTTTGTGTGGAAGATGGATATTAAGTCTCAGGAGCGCATTTGGCACCAAATTGAGTCACATTTAAGTGCGCTGCGAGAAGTTGAGTTCACGTCACCGAGTGGCCGAACTAATCGACGATCTGTCATTAGTGTAGAAGCAAAATAATAAAATGCCTGCAAACCGCTGGCACAAGTGTTGCTCAGTTCAAAAAAAGATAAAAATTTTTATAAAAATGAATATTAATTTATTTAATATTTCAAATTAACAATAATTCGGAGAATAAAATGCCGCAAGGTTCTTTTATAAATGCATTGCTGCGCAAAAAAGCCGTGGTCGATGATGTGGATAATATAGGCCTAAAGCGCTGTTTAAGTGCATTCGATTTAACCTTGATGGGAATCGGCGCCATTATAGGGACCGGCATATTTGTGCTCACTGGCGTTGCCGCAGCAACAACCTCGGGCCCCGCCGTTGTTATCTCTTTTATTCTTGCTGGCTTAGCTTGCGCCTTCGCAGCACTCGCTTATGCTGAGCTCGCATCCAGTGTGGGTGGAGCTGGCAGCGCTTATGGTTATTCTTACGCAGCCTTTGGTGAATTTATTGCGTGGATAATCGGCTGGGATTTAATTCTGGAATACGGTGTTGCTACGGCAGCAGTGGCCAATGGTTGGGCGGGCTATTTTAATAACGCATTACACGCTATAGGTTTAGGGCTTCCGGATTATCTGACACGGGGACCCTTTGCGGTCAATGCGACAACAGGTGTGCATGAAGGTGGAATTGTAAACCTGCCGGCATTCGGAATTATTTTTGTTTTGATGATCATGCTGATTGTTGGCGTTAAAGAAAGTGCAAAATTAAATACTGTCATGGTATTTGTAAAACTCATGGCAATAGTGATTTTTTTATCCGTCGGTATTTTTCATATCAATCCGGAAAATTGGAGTCCTTTCGTTCCCTTCGGTTGGTTGTCCTACACCGATGCGGGGAAACCTATAGGTATTCTTGCGGGAGCTTCGGTTGTTTTTTTTGCCTATGTCGGTTTTGATGCGGTATCAACTGCAACAGCAGAAGCAAATAAACCTCAGCGCGATATTCCGATTGGCATTCTGTCTTCGTTAATTTTTTGCACGGTAATTTACATTGTCGTATCGAGCGTATTAACAGGAATGGTGTCTTACAAAGAATTAAATGTTTCGTCTCCTGTTGCATTTGGGTTGGAACGTGTCGGTGTGAATTGGGCATCAGCATTAGTCGCTACGGGTGTTATTGCGGGTTTAACGACGGTGATGTTAGTTCTGTACTATGCCCTGACACGAATTCTCACCGCTATGTCGAATGATGGCTTGATATCTACATTTTTTTCGGCTGTGAATTCTAAAACGCAAACGCCGGTAAAAAATACCGCTATATGTGGATTTATTATGGCGATCATGGCCGGATTTATTCCACTCAACGCTTTGGCAGAACTGGTGAATATAGGAACACTTACTGCGTTTGTGCTTGTTTGTTTAGGCGTTATTGTGTTGCGTTTTACCCACCCTGATTTACATCGTCCTTTCAAAATGCCTTATGGAATAGTGCTCTCGGTATTGGGGGTTATATCCTGTGCCTTATTAATAATTCCGCTCCCCTGGCAAACACATGTACGCTTTGTCTTATGGTTGGCTGTGGGGTTGATTATCTATTTTGCTTACGGTATTCGTAAAAGTCGGTTAAACAAATAAAATAAAGGCTCTTAACGAGCCTTTATTTTTTACAATCAAAATTAATTAAATTTTCAATATTGGCAACATTAATTCCTTTAATGGTTTTGTCGCGCAAATTTAAGGCTTGCTCTTTTATGGCATCCAGATTCAAGCCTTGCTGTCCGGGTATCTGTGCATAATAATCTGCAGCATAGTAGCCTATAAAAGATTGACTCATAACGGCAGGTAATAAAAATAAAGACGCGATTGTTATGAGCATAGTTTCTCTGAAGTTATTTCGGCTAGAGTTAGCCTTAACCCAATTACCTCTCATATATTCCTTTCCTGTCATGACATGATCCTCCAAACAACAGATAAATCGGTTGTAGATAGCACATTAGAAGCCTGGTCATTAAGACGTTTGGGCTCGCTGCTCAGATGCACAGGATAAGTTATTTAACACGGAATTTTCGTAAAAAAGTGTTAGATGTTTATGCGGAATCACTGACAAAAGTCACTGAATTCAACCTATGAGCTTGATTCAGTGCCAATAGTCATTGTTTTGGGTAAGTACCGCCCCAATCAATTGCGGGTTAATGTGAAAGTGAATTTTAGGGCGGCTTTTCCTGAATTGTGTTTCTCATTATTTCTGTAAATGTGAATACAGTGTTTTGAAAACAATCAAGAGTTCGACCAGAGAAAATTTTATGTCAGCACAATCCGCATCAATAATTCCCAAACGATTGAATCCCCTATTAGGTCTCGCGCCTTTTTTAAAGCCTTATTGGTTGCGTTGGATATGGACTTTTTTAGCCCTGATTGTAGCTGCTGCTGCGACTCTCGCCTTACCAGTGGCATTTCGCTATTTAATTGATTCAGGTTTTTCTTCTGGAAAAAGTGAACATATAGATCATTATTTTTTGGCGCTCTTTGGTCTATCAATAATCCTTGCGATTGCCACTGCGCTGCGATTTTATTTTGTGTCCTGGTTGGGTGAGCGGGTAACCGCCGATATACGTAGTGCAATTTATTCGCACATTTTACGTATGAGCCCACAATTTTTTGAAATTACCAAGACCGGTGAAGTGCTATCACGCTTAACCACAGACACAACCCTGATTCAAACCGTAGTTGGCACAAGTTTATCTATGGGGTTGCGCAATTTATTTATGCTGGTGGGTGGCATAGTCATGTTGATTGTCACTAGCCCAAAATTGGCGGGGTATATTTTAATTACCCTGGTGCTAGTTATTGCGCCGATTTTAATTTTTGGTAGGCGAGTGCGAAAACTTTCGCGTGATAGTCAAGATCGTGTTGCAGATTCCAGTGCGCTTGCGGGTGAAGTTTTAAATGCAATGCCAACGGTGCAGTCATATACCCAGGAAGAACGGGAAAGTATAAGATTTAATTTTTCGGTAGAGACCGCATTTCACACCGCACTCTCGCGTATTCGCGCGCGCTCAATTTTAACCGTAGTTGTTATAGTTCTGGTATTTGCCGCTATATCATTTGTTTTATGGCTTGGTGCTAAGGCCGTGATTGCAGGTCAAATGACGGGAGGAGAATTGTCGCAATTTATTATGTATGCGGTGGTTACAGCGGGAGCTATAGGTGCTATTACCGAAGTGTGGGGAGAGCTTCAGCGCGCTGCGGGTGCAACGGAACGTTTAATGGAATTGTTGCATATTGAATCGCCGGTTATAGAAACATTGCACGCCAAGCAACTGCCTGCGCAAGGTAATGGTATTGAATTTGAAAACGTAAATTTTTCATATCCATCCCGCCCCGAGACATTAACGCTAAAAAATTTCTCGCTTAAGATTCGCCACGGTGAGCATGTAGCATTGGTGGGTCCGTCGGGTGCAGGTAAGACCACTTTATTTCAATTGCTCTTTCGCTTTTATGATCCGCAATCCGGTGTAGTGCGTTTTAATGGTGTTGATTTGCGTGATCTCACGTTAAAAGATGCGCGTCAGCCATTCAGCGTGGTACTGCAGGAAACTATTATTTTTGCGGGAAGTGTATTGGACAATATTCGTTATGGAAATCCCGATGCAACTATTGAAGACGTTAAGCACGCTGCCGTGATGGCTGCGGCCAGTGATTTTATTGAAGCGCTACCACAAGGCTACGATACATTTCTTGGTGAGCGTGGAGTGCGTCTGTCAGGAGGCCAGCGCCAGAGAATTTCGATTGCCCGTGCTATTTTAAGTAATCCACCGATTTTATTGTTAGACGAAGCCACCAGTGCATTGGACGCAGAAAGTGAGCGTCAGGTGCAACAGGCTCTGGACAACGCGGCGCATAACCGTACTACTCTGGTGATTGCGCATCGTCTGGCGACCGTTCAAGCGGCAGACAGGATTGTAGTTATGGATGCAGGTGAAATTGTTGCCGAAGGGACCCACGCGCAATTGTTGCTGGAGAGCCCACTTTATGCACGCTTGGCGAAGCTGCAATTTACGGATTGAGTCATTGCTGTTTAAATTAAAATAATCGTATTAGGTTATCCGTTGTATCTACTAGAGGAGTCAGTGTGAAAGAAAATCCCGACGCAATTTTGCAAATACTCGAGGCGTATAAAGTTGCAGTGTTCGAAAAAAATCCCAATGCTTTTATGCAGCTCTACGATAAAAATGTACGCATATTTGATAC
Organism: uncultured Gammaproteobacteria bacterium; assembly: GCA_966096785.1. GTDB lineage: Bacteria > Pseudomonadota > Gammaproteobacteria > Pseudomonadales > Cellvibrionaceae > Cellvibrio. Next base: position 21,288 of record CBHTVU010000033.1, read on the forward strand.
TTGGGGTGTTTGGCTATTTGAGGGCTCGGCGGCTCGACAGCCGGTTATTGAGGGGTGGCTGGGGTCTTTAGGTCCGGAGCGAGTCATTGTAAACTTTGACGATGTTCTCGTGACATGTAGCCATGATATAGCTATTGTAAGCGCTATAGGCACCTATGCGGCAATGTCGGTAGACGGAGTGGAGTTGCGATCTATGCAAAACCGTTTTACCTGGGGCTTAAAATTCGCAGAAGACACTTGGAAGATCATTCATGAACATACTTCCGTTCCTATTGCCGACGATTTAACTGCAAAATTAATTCGCGATTAATTTATGCAACACTAATAAGAAGATCGTCACAATTGTGCTCAGTTTTAACGCTAATTTAATGTAGTGAAAAACGGGATTTATATCTTGAAGTGCTTCTCTATTGTTCAGGATTTAATAAAACTTTTATTATTTAATAATTAAGTGAAGGATGTATGGAAATTAAAGTTGATGATCTGACGGGTGCTGAAATTATCGGGTTGTTGCAAGAACATCTGAACGATATGTATTTAACATCTCCACCTGAAAGCGTTCATGCGCTTGATCTAAATGGGCTTCGGCAACCCGATATTACATTTTGGACTGTATGGGAGGAGGACGATCTTGCTGGTTGCGGCGCTTTGAAAGAGTTAAGCCCGGGGCATGCTGAAATAAAGTCCATGCGTACATCACACCATTTTCGCCGCAGAGGTTTTGCCGCGCTAATGATGCAGCATATTTTAAATCAGGCCAAGGCCAGAAAATACGATAGGCTTAGTTTAGAAACGGGTTCAATGGAATATTTTGCGCCAGCAAGAAAGTTATACGAATCCTTCGGGTTTGAGTATTGCTCTCCGTTTGCGGATTACGTTGAAGACCCTAATAGCGTCTATATGACGAAAATAATAAATAATCAAAGCTAAAAGCGGAGAAGTAAGCATGAACTTTATACTAAATGTATTTGAAAAAATTATATTCGGTATCTTGCTTCTTCTGCTTTTCCAGGTCCCGATTCTTGCCGACCATTATTTGCAATTTGTAAGCGGTTACTACGAAGCAATCAACAAACAAGTTGAAGGCTATAAAGAAAATGCTGCGCAGCACCAATATACTGATGTCTATGCGATGATTGATGATCTTTCTAAAAATTCTAATTCCGTCGTGCGTACAGATGCAGAACAAAAAACTCAGACCATGAAGGAATACGAAGAATTAAAAGTAACAATTGCAACGCTCAAAAATGGCAATCTCGCTGAGCGTGCCTGGTTTATGTTTAATCCTGCGCGATGGAGCACCCTCGAAAAAGTTGTAGCCAACTTCAAACCCGGTGTACCACTGGGATTAAATGATCTTATCGTCAGTGCACTTACAGCTCTGGTACTAAGTGCAATTCTCGTATGGCCTTTACGGATGCTATTTAGAAAGAAAAAAGCTGATGGTATGTGGCATGTAAAATCCCGTTCATCATTTTAATTACAACATCCGCTATTCATTAAAATTTAATTTCTCATCTTAGCTCCTGCCATTAAGGCGCTTAAAGTAATAAGCGCCAAGGCTATGAGCGCACCTAAAAATTCCCTGCATTCTTCAATATAAGGCTTTTCTGCATTCATCCCTTGCATCAAAGGCTCTTGCGTCATATGTAAAAAATATTGGTAGGCACCTGGCGCACTAAGTATCAATTGTGCAGCGCAAG